>JASFFJ010000322.1:0-8600 GCA_050124355.1 Desulfobacterales bacterium
CGATCGGGTTACCAAAGATATGACGCGGCAGCGTTGAAAATTTTGCTTTCCTTTGGATAATTTTGATTAGCCGCAGACACACACGGACAGACGCAGACAATATTTCTGGAATCTAAATTAGAGAATTTTAGAGAAAAAACGATACAATCGATAATTCAGTATAACTTCGAGGCCGTCATGCTATGGAAAATCTCCTGTCAACCAAAGAAGTCGCAGCGTTTATAAATGTTAACGAAAAGATGGTTTACAGTCTCGTCTCCGAGAAAGGGCTGCCGGCCACTAAAATTACGGGAAAATGGCTTTTCCCCAAGCACCTGGTGGAACAATGGATTGAAGCAAACACTATTAATTATCCGGATAGCGGTATTCAGCTTCCACCCTATGATGGATTGCTCATCATCACCGGCAGCAATGACCCTTTGCTTGACAGCGCCATCTCTTTATTCAACAGCCACACTCCCGATCAGGTGGCTGTTTTCGGAAATCTTGGCAGTATGGGAGGCTTGAGCGCATTACGGAAAAATCTATGTCACATCGCATCCAGCCATCTGCTCCAGGAGAATGAATCGGAATACAATTTTGATTTCGCTATCAGGGAACTAAATCAAATGCCGGCGGTCGTCAATTTCTGCCGGCGTGAGCAGGGAATCCTGGTGCCAAAGGGCAACCCCCAAAACATATCAACGGTGGCGGACCTGGCACAGGCAGGGATAAAAATCGTTAACCGCTCACTGAGTACCGGCACCCGCCTGTTGCTGGACCGGGAACTCGAAAAAGCTGGCTTAAACGGTGACAAAATTGAGGGATATTCCCGGGAGGTATCCCGCCACCTGGATGTGGGATTAGAAATCCTGGCGGGGCGGGCAGATGCCGGGCCGGGTATCCGGGCCGTTGCCGGCGTGCTGGATATCGGCTTCATTCCGCTGCGCTGGGAGCGATTCGACCTGATGATCTCTAAAAATCGCTTTTTCGATGAAGGGATCCAACTTTTTTTGGGCCTGCTCCATGAAAAAGAATTTCGTGAAATGGCAACCCGTCTAGAGGGGTATGATATCGATTTAGGTGGAAAAATGGTGTTTCCAACTGATACGCCAATAAAAAACTAAATGAAGAAAAGGAGAGAAGAATGAAACGATGTTACACATTGATCGCGGGTTTGGTGGCTGTTGTTTTTTTCATGTCAGGGGGTGTCCAGGCTGAAGAAAAAATCTTAAAAATGTCGACCACCACAAGTACCCAGGCCTCCGGTCTGCTTGATGTGTTGCTGCCCGAACTGGAAAAAGACACCGGTATTCAGGTGAAGGTGATTGCCAAAGGCACCGGGGCGGCCATCCGGGATGGAATGGACGGCAACGTCGATGTTATTTTCGTGCATGCCAAGGCCCGCGAAGAAAAATTCATTAAAGACGGCTACGGTACCAAACGTTATGCGGTGATGCACAATGATTTTGTCATTTTAGGCCCCGCTAATGATCCCGCCAAAATCAAAGGAAAAACCAACGCACCGGAGGCACTGAAACAGATTGCGGATGCCCAAGCCCTTTTCATTTCGCGTGGAGACGATAGCGGCACCCACACCAAGGAACAGGGCCTTTGGAAAGCAACCGGTCTGCAGCTTGAAAAAATAACCAACACCATCGTCAAAAAGGGTCAAAAACGGGAAATTGCCTTTGTTCAACCCGATGGTTCGGAAAATTGGTATTTATCCATCGGCCAGGGAATGGGGAAAACCATCATGGTTGCCGATGAAAAACAGGCTTACACGCTGGCGGACAGAGGAACCTATATCAAGTATAAGTTCGGCCGCGATGTGCCCGTTGAACTGGATGTTCTCTGCGAGGGCGATCCGCTGCTGGCGAATCCCTATGGCATCATTCCGATCAGTCCGCAAAAGCACCCCCATGTAAAAAATAAATTGGCTGAAACGTTTGCCCAATGGATGGTTTCAGAACGGGGCCAGGCGGTTATCGCCGATTACAGACTGCTGGGTAAACAGTTGTTCTATCCGGATGCCCGGTAAACCGGAAATCCGAAGCACGAAATACGAAATCCGAAACAATTTCAAAATTCCAAATTTTCCAATTTTCAAAATCTGTTTGGAATTTTTGTCATTTGATATTAGGTTTTGTTTCGGATTTCGAAATTTGGATTTTGGATTTTCTCTCCTTTAGGAGAACTTATGGATCTCCTCATAGACAGCTTTGTTTCCGCCATCCTTTTGGTGATTTCAATGGATGCGGAGATGATTGCCATTGTCGGCGTTTCTTTGAAAGTCAGTTGCACCTCGACTTTTATTGCCGCTCTGATCGGTGTGCCGGTGGGTTTTGCGATCGCCTTCGGTGAATTTGCAGGAAAACACATGGTTATCACGGTGCTGAATACATTGCTGGCACTTCCGACAGTGGTGATCGGGCTTTTTGTTTATGCTTTTGTTTCGCGCAGGGGGATCTTCGGGCCGTTGGATCTCCTCTATACCCAAAAGGCAATAATTATTGGCCAGATTATTTTAATTGTTCCAGTGGTGGCTGCATTTACCATTGCGGCCATCAGCCGTATCGATGAGCGTTATCGCAAAGCAGCCATGACCCTGGGGGCCAACCGCCTTCAAACCGCCTGGGTATTATTCCGGGAGGCCCGTTTCGGAATTGTTGCCGCCGTGATTGCCGCTTTTGGCAGGGTGATCTCAGAGGTCGGCATCAGCATGATGCTGGGCGGCAATATTAAAGGATTTACCCGCACCATGACAACGGCGATGGCCCTGGAATACGATAAAGGCGCATTCATCCTGGCTGTTGCCCTGGGCATCATCCTGCTGGGATTAAGTTTTGGTATGAACCTGCTGTTTCATTTTTTTCAGGGGAGAGCCCGCACGTGACGGTTTATACCATAGCACGATTAATTAAACGCTTCGGTACCCGAACGGTTTTGGACATTGGGAACCTCGATATCGAAGATGGGAGCATCTATGCGCTGTTGGGCCCGAATGGTGCCGGAAAAACGACGCTGCTGAATATTTTGGCGTTTCTTGACGCGCCAACCAGTGGACAGATTCATTACCACGGCAAGCCTATCCGATTCATCGAGGCCCAATTGCAAGTGCTGCGCAAAGAGGTGGTCATGGTGGATCAACATCCCATTTTATTTTCTACCACGGTTTTCAAAAATCTTGAATTTGGATTGAAAATCAGAAGGATTGCCAAAAAAGAACGAGAACGTATCATCGAGGAGACGCTGGACTTGGTGGACATGCGTTCGTTTATTCGTGCCCAGGCCCACCGATTGTCGGGAGGCGAGACCCAGCGGGTGGCTTTAGCCCGGGGATTGGCACTATCTCCCAAAGTTTTTTTGTGTGACGAGCCGACCGCAAGTGTAGATGCCGAGAATCAAACGACGATTATGAATATTCTCAGACGTATCAACGAAGAAAAGAAAATCACGGTCATATTCACCACCCATGATCGTTCTCGGGCGGCCGATTTGGCCCATCATACCCTGGTATTAGACAATGGCCGGCTCATCCCAACGGCCTACGAAAATATTGTTAGCGGGAGGTTGTTTCGCAACGGTCAACGGCAATACCGCTGCCTGATCCGGGAGAATATTTCCTTGGCCCTGAAGCAACCGCCGTCTGATGTCCGCAATGAGAGCGTGAGAGTATTCATCGACCCTGAAATGATCGTTCCCATCGGTATGGCTGAAATTCAGGGAGGATTAAACCACATGCAGGGCAGAGTGGTTCAGATAATGAGCGAAAATGGAAAAATAAGACTGGTGATTGATGTCGGCCATCGGCTGACCCTGTTAATGTCCCGTGATGATTATGAAAATACTCGACCACTGGTTGGCGGCCACATGGGTGTTTACATTCCTCCCGATGCGATCCGAGTGGTTGGCTAGACCCCTAAGTCGTTATTCTGACAAAATCAACAGGATGGACTGGATTATTGCACCATATAAACCCTGATAATCCCGTAAATCCTGTCTAAGTTTATAAACTTTTATACAATTTTCAATTCCGGCTCGTCCGGTTTAGACAGGTGTAACGAATGCGAATTTATTTAGGTTTTGACGATACCGACACGGTTGATGCGGATCGCGGCACTGGGAAACTGGCGCGTTGGTTCAAAAATCAAATTCCGGATAGTTGCCAAATATCGGGTGTCCTGCGTCAGCAGCTCCTGGTGCACAAGAGCATACCGTATACGTCTCACAACAGTGCTGCCTGTGTCGTTATCGATGCACCGGAGGCCTGTTTTCTCAAGATCATCATTGAACGCGCTGCTCAACATGTGGCACAGTATTATCTGGAGGGCAGTGATCCCGGCATCTGTGCCGCCATCGACGGAGATTCCGCAATGGATATGTTAGTGAATTTCGGCCGCGAATGCACCCGCAGCGTGTTGACCCAAAAGGATGCTTTGGATGCTGCCCGGCAGGTTCATCTTTCAGGCCATGGCGGCACCAATGATGGAATTATCGGGGCAGCGGCGGCTGTTGGCCTGACGGCAACCGGTTGGTGTGGTCGATTTATCGAGCTGGGCCGGCTGCGCCAAATACCAGATATCATCTCAGTAAAGGATCTCGAAAGCGTCGGTGTTAAGGTCGTATCGTTGGACCGGAATGCATCGGTCCCCAAACCGGAGGAGATGGTCATCACCAATAGCTGGGTGCGACCCAGGCTGTTGGGTCAGGAGCCGGTGTTGATGGTGATGGAAAGAGGAAAGGGGATTTGGGAGAATATTGGTGAAAAGCGCCAGAAAAGAAACCATAACGCTGCGGGTGTTTTAGTCAAGAAGCAAGCCTGTCTCCCGTAAAAAGAGCAACTGCCATATGTTTGAGTTGCGACCGTGCTAAAAGACTATCCGCCAGCCTGATCAATTTTTTGCAATTTCTTATGTTCGTTAATAAAGTTCATTAAATTGTTGGCCTGATTTTCCATATAATTGATCCAAAGATTCAGTGCTTCCTCGCCTTCCGTGGTTAAACGATAGATGCGTCGGGCGGGCCCTGTTCCCTCGGTTTGCCACTCAGACCAGACCAAATCATCCGCTTCCAGCTCTCGTAGGTGCCGGTAGACCATCCCCGGCGGCGCTTGACCCTGCACAAACCCGAATTTCTGGATATTGTGAATCAGTTCATAGCCATATGAGGGCTTTGCCTTAAGCCCCAATAATATGGACGGCTGAATATAGCGCTCTGCTTTTCCGGAACCCGGGCGGGACCACTTTTTTCGAGCCTTATTTCTTTTTGTTGACATATATCCTCCAAAGATATATATTCCTGTATCACAAATCTTACATGATGGTCAAGAACCTATTGAATTGAAACTGAATTTACCTTAAAGGAGGAAAAATGAGCACCAAAATTTTTGTTCGTCAAAGACGCAAAGTCGAAAAAGGCGAAAAAAAGCCTCGTTTCAGGGTTGTGGGTGTCCATGGCGGTGATGTCAAAATGTATGCCAGGCATATCCGTAAAAAAGAACTCGATCAGATAAAAGCTGCCAGCGGCGCTGAGATTGTGTGGCTGGATGCCGGCAAGGGAAAAAAAAACGGGCGACCTTAACCGCAACCCCGTTACCTAATCGTGTGAACCTGGATGACATCACTCTTTCTTGTAGATCGTCGTACCGACATTTTGACCTTCAAGTGCTGCCAAAATGTATTCCGGATGATGGAGTGCATCAATGATTTGAAGCTCTTTGAGGCACTTTGCGCGCTGAAGCAAGGTCAGTATCGGCCGTTCAATGATGAGGTCGTCCAAATCCCTTTCTAAGAGCTCTTTGGCGGATATTCGATCGAAAAATTCAAGATCTTTATCAGCGGTTCCTTCAATTTTTTTAGGATCTTTGTCGAACAATCCTTTTTCATCCTTTAAAAAGATCAACGATCGCGCACCGATATTCTCCGCTAAAAGAAAAGCGCCGCAGTCGGTGCGGTGTGGGGGAATAGAACCGTACTCGGCCGGGTGCTCAAAAAATCCGTAGGGCGGTATACCATAGGTAATGGGTAGATAACCTTGCCGGCAGAACATTGTCAACTGTTCGAGATTATCACCATGCCCGATCTTAACCCCACCGTGTTTGGATAACAGGACAGAGAGCATCTCGGCGTTTTGCCAGGACACTTTGTCGCCAAGTTTGGAGAGAACCCCGGTGGGCATGCCCAGATCCACCCCGATATTATATACGTGGCGTGCACGGGTCCCGCCGCCGGTCATCAATAGGATTTTATGTTTGTCTTTGGCCTCAATCAGTACATCCAATATCGGAAAAAGGGCTTCTCCTCCCCGATCCATAATGCTTTGACCACCGATTTTAAGCACATTGATGTCGGGATGCATACGAAAGTATTCCGTTGACTCGGTCTGCTTCAACAATTCCTTACTTACAAGTGATTCACCCATAAGGGGTGATTCGATGTGAAGCCTGCCATCATTACCCTTTTCTTTAATTAGTTTTGCCATTTTGGTTCCTTATATTTTTTGTATTTTAGTTTCATTGGGTATCAGGGCTTCCGCGGAGTTTTACCAATTGAGGTTAGCCGCCCTGACGCCAGTTGTGCAGCCCATGCATATATGTGGTCGGGGTGACCTTGTCAAGAAAGCTAATGCCCCATTTAGATTATCATTCAAGAAATCTGTATGATCAAATCAGGGTTTTGCTACACACTTAATTTTTCCCACTTCAGCAGGTAGGCAACCGCGATGCCGGTGATAAAACCGGCAGCCAGATTGGTAGCCAGGGTAATTCCCAAAATGATCAGGCAGACAAAGAACTCTTTGCGGTGGTTTATGTCCAAGACCGTTAGGGCCAGTTGACTACCGGCGAACAGAAGAAGTACCCCTAAAACAGACAACGGAATTAAATAAACAATTGCCAAACTGTGGCGGCCGAGAAGAACAGCCAAGGCGGCAAATATCACACCGATCATTAAGTTGGAACCTGCCGTGCGGGCACCGAAACGATAGTGGGCAGCCAAGCCGCCGGCCCCATGGCACAGCGGCATGCCGCCGATGATGGAACTGAAAAAGTTGGCCAAGGCCATACTGATACAGGTTGCCTTGTAGGTAATCTTTTTTGATTGCTCGCCAAAATACTCTTCGGATAAATCCGCGTACGCCATAACGGCATTGCCCAGGGTCATCGGAATCTGCGGCAGCACCAGGGCCAACAGCGCAAACGTAAAATCGGCAGTCGTCGGCCAGCCATATGGCAGAAAGTCCGGCAGGTTGATGCCAATTTTCAGGTGCTCAAGGCCTTCATGGGTGCCAAAGACCCATCCGAAGATCAGGCCACCGGAAACAATAATGATGGCGGCCGGTAATATTTTATTTTCAAGCAAAAGAAGGGTCAACAGACCGGCTGCGATTCCGATAACGATACCGAGGGGTATCCATCCGATATTTTGTATGATCAGGAAAGGTTCTGCGGTCTGATTGAGAATCTGAAACTTCGATGTTCCCAGCATCAATTTGACGCCGCCCACCATCAGCAAGGTTCCGGTAGACAACTGCACCCCTCTGACGACTGATTTCGGAATGTATCTGCCAATCAGATCCATTACACCTGTCGCTCCGATAATGAAGAGCACCAGTCCAATCAGAAATCCTGAGGCGGTTATTTGGGAGGTACTCATGCCAGTGGTGATTGCATAGGCGCCGATGACTTTCATCGGTTGAACCGGAACGGTTACACCGAAATACATTCCGGAAAAGATGTAATAAAGTCCGACGGACAAAAAAAGGCCGGTGGGGCTCAAGCCATTGATCAATATGAGTCCGATGGCCAGAGGAAGCAGGGTTCCCAGGTCACCTAAAGCGCCGGCAAATTCAAGTCGATGGAACTGGTATTTGGATTTCAGCGGGATTGTTTCCATGCGCTGTTCCGTACCATTTTCACTACACCCGGTCAAAACCTTTTATTGAAAAATCAGCTATCACCAGCTGACCGAGGTCCCGTCGTCGCCAAGATTCTTCTTCATCTATCTGGTTCTGCAGATGGTTGCTGATTTTTGGTGGTTGAAATACAGATAAAAATATATTATTTAGTGACACTGTTCATTTGGTAGTGTACAATTTTATTTTTGAATCAGGAAATGCACGAACCACACGAAATAATTGGTTTTTGTTTATTTCCAAGGTTGAGCGGTTCAGGGTTCAACGTTCCGGGTTGAAAAACACCCAGCGCGCTCCTATCAAAGGGGGGCAGCATTTATGCATTATTGCCGCCTTTTCACCCAATGGGTGAAATCGGGTGTATCAAATCTCGATAAACTCGAAAAAGTAAACACTACCGATTTAACGTCACTCCGGCGGAAGCCGGAATCCAGTAAATTCAAGGGGATCTGGATGCCGGATCAAGTCCGGCATGACGGCAGATGGACCTTTTTACGGGACTGTCAATTTTGATCAATATTATATATTATAATCAGTTTCAAACCCTTGAACCCTGAACCTGGAACCGATCATTTTACGAGATAAAAGATGAAAATGAAAACGGTCAAGGTAGGTCGAAACGATCCCTGCCCTTGCGGCAGCGGCTTGAAACATAAAAAATGCTGCCTGGGGAAATCTGCCCCCGGGATTGTGGACATCGAGGAGAC
>JASFFJ010000323.1:0-8596 GCA_050124355.1 Desulfobacterales bacterium
TCTCCAACCTGGCCATGATGTTGCTGGTCAGCAGCGTCCATATCCTGACCATCTATATCGCCTTGGAGCTTTCCAGCTATTCGCTCTATGTCCTGGTCGCCTTGAGACGTGATGAAAAGATGAGCCTTGAAGCGAGCATCAAATTTTTTCTGGTGGGTATCTTCGCTTCCGCCATCATGCTTTTTGGCGTCGCGTTACTCTACAGCACCACCCAGGCCACGTTTATATCGGATATGGTGCGGGTGCTGCCCGGCATTCTCAATACACCGGCAGCACTCATCGGAATGCTCTTGACCTTGTGTGGATTTTTCTTCAAATTGGCCGTCTTCCCTTTTCATATCTGGGCACCGGATGTTTATCAGGGCTCGGCAAATCAGGTAACCGCCTATATCGCAACGGCTTCAAAGGTGGCCGCTATTGCCATTTTGATCCGCATGGTGGCCGTAACCGGCCCCGGCAGCATCTATTTGGCCCATGCCCTGGTCACCCTTTCCATAATTTCCATGACCCTGGGAAATCTGGCTGCCATTGTTCAAAAGGACCTCAAAAGACTTCTGGCATACTCCGCCGTCGCCCATGCCGGTTACGTGCTTATCGGTGTTTTGAGCATGGATTCAGCTGGTTATGCCAGTGTCATATTTTATGCCGTCACAATGCTGATCATGAAATTCACCGCTTTTCTGGTGGTGGTGAAGGTCGCCGACGACGGCCGCAATCTGGAGATTTCCCAATTGGCGGGCTTGCATCGTCGCTCACCGCTACTGGCCATGGCACTGATGGTTTCCGTTTTCAGTTTGGCAGGCATACCCCCGACCATTGGCTTTACCGGAAAATTTCTGATTTTTGCCGCTGCCATGCAAAACGGCTATTTCACCCTGGTTTTGATCGCCATGATCAACGTCGTCATCTCCCTTTACTACTATCTTCTGATTCTAAAAGCAGCCTATCTGCTGGAACCGCAAGACGAGCAACCGACGCTTCAGCTTTCCCAGCCCAACACCATACTTACCGGCTTGCTGGTCGCCGTCATGGTTGTGATCGGCATCTATCCTACCTATCTCCTTGAGCTGGCTACAGCGGCCGCCGGGGCGTTAATGTAAATATCAACCCTCATTATAATTCTTCACTGGACGAGAACAAACCATCTAAGATCAGGGTAAATTTTGGGAATAAATAAATTCGTCGTTTCCCATAACGATTTGATCCACACTCTCATTTTCTAACGAGAGCTTAAAACATTGATTTCAAGCTTGACACCATATAAAAATGTAATTACAATGATTACAAAATATACGGAGATAACTTAAGGAGCGATAATCATGGAAAAACAATTACGTGTAAAGGATATTAAACTTGTCCCCATTGGAAACTCCAAGGGGGTTCGCATACCCAAAGCGCTTCTTCAAAAATATGGTTTTGACAATTCCCTTTTACTTGAAGAAACTGACAGGGGACTGCTTCTTCGGAAGAAAGACGACAATAAGCTTTCCTGGGAAGATACATATCTCGCCATGGCAAAAGAAAAAGAAGATTGGGACGAGTTTGACACAACGCTTCTTGACGGACTGGAGGATGAAGACTTTGAATATTAGCAGGTACGAAATATATTTTGCTGACCTAAACCCCTCGATAGGAAGCGAAATTAAAAAAGTACGTCCTGTGGTCATAATCAGCCAAGATGAAATGAATAAACATTTAGAAACTGTTGTCGTGTGCCCCTTAACTTCAAAGCTGCACCCTCAATGGAGAACCCGACTCCAGGTTAAATGTGCGAACACCAAGGCTGAAATTGCAGTTGACCAGATACGCACAATCAGCAAGCAGAGATTGAAAAAAAGAATCGATAAATTGTCCAAAATCAAGGCCGCTCAATTACGCAAGCTCATAACTGATATGTACGGGGAATAAACACTTTCTTTCTATCATTGATCATTCATCTCGCCAACCAGAAACAAAACACAACCCTACAATCTTTCTCATTTCATCTGGCTACCCCCCAAATTTTAAGGCTCCCGACCTCATTCGCATAAAATTCTTTGAATCCCCTGATATCAAAGGAACCTAAAATAATTTCAGTAAAATTTAAATGTTAATTTATGACACGTCAGTAGTTCTGAATTTCAAGGCTCCTGACCTCATTTGGAAAAACTTCTCGGGAGGCCCTGATATTTAAGAACCTACAAAATTTGTAGTGAAAACAAGCGTAAATTTATGACACACCAGTAGTTCTGAATTTAGGCAATATCTAATTTGGGAATTTTCCAACCATTTTACCATATTAATTCTTGACAAATACCACATTGTGGTTGACCATGATAATATACAGACAATTAAACGCAACAATCCCCACTTACAATTCTGCTTGACAAGCTCATTACATCCGGTGCCGCAAGACTAATGAATTTGCTGAAAGGGAGGTCAGAAGATGGAGATTTGGGAGAAGCGCAACTTATTCACAGCTATGTTTTTTCAAATCGCACTGACGCTTTCTGTTTGGTGCTAAAAGCTCATGCTTTAAGGTATGGGCTTTTTTTATCCCATAAAAATTAGTTGCAGGCTTAAGCAAGTTACATATTGAAGAGAATTTGGTCAGAATCACACCCACCGGAACTACCTTTTAAGGAAGAAAAGCTCGATCTTAACATTTCACAGGAGATAGCCATTTGCCCGTCGAGCAGAGAGCCATAACAGGAAAAATTGTATTGATCAGCAGGGAGAAAGCCTGTTGCCACGGACACTGTTTTCTGATTTTTTATTTTCACCAATTTGTTGATCTCAACTGTCTCTAATCTTCCTATGGAGAGAATGCATTTGAGTATTGGTAAGGTTAGGTTACAACGTCAGCTTTTTTCAAAAAAGAATAAATTGTGCAACCGCTAGGCATTTTGCACAGGTCCACTATGTAGACAAATCGGCGGAGGCCATTTAAGCTAAGTTCAACTTTTCTTAGGGTTCAATTAAAAAGACTTCAAATCGGAAAGAGAGGTAATCAAGATGTCTACAAATCTGCAAATTGATGAAGATCTAAAGGATGAGGTACAGGAAATCAAGGATCAAGCGGGAAATGCTAGCTTAATGTCGTTATCAAATACCCGACATTGTCGAGATGAAGGGTTTGATCAGCTTTTGGAGAAACAAGGGCGAAGGCAATTTCCAAAACGCCAAAATCATGGAGGCTGGGCCCCATAGCACTCCATTAAACGAGCCGGGTGTGCAGTTTGCGGATCTCAATGGCAACGGCCGTGCCGACCTTTTAGTAACTAAGAAAAATGGCTACCACCCGCTTCGCTTTGGTGGAGAATTTTTTGAGGACCATTTTGTTTCTAACCTGTTACCGCCGTTTAGATTCGAGGAGAACAATACGCGCTTTATCGACCTTGACGGCGACGGCGTAATCGACGCGATGCGAACGGACAGAGATTTTCAACTCTTTTTCAACCGCCAGGAGGAGCGAAGTTGGGATTTTAAAACGAGACCCCGGGGAATGATTGACGACCACCTCCGGTTCGAAAGTCCCAAGGTGAAGCTTGCGGACTTGACCGGCGACGGTCTGCAAGATTTTGTTTTCGTCGATAAGGGTGAGAATGATCACATATTTTTTAGTTACTGGCCAAACTTAGGAGATGGCCGTTTCGGCGAGGCTATCGAAATGGCAAACAGCCCTCAGATCCTTGACCAAACAGCGCCCCACTTCCTTGGCTTCGAGCCGACACGGTTGTTGCTCGCAGACATCGACGGAGATGGGCTGGATGATCTGCTCTACATTCACCTGGAAAAACGGGTTCTGTTTATCTGGATTAACCAGAGTGGCAATAGCTGGTCTGCCGAGCCCATCGAAATTCCCATCCCCTCTCACTTATCCTTTGAAGCAGCCGATGGTGTTCGCTTTGTGGATATGCTCGGAACCGGAACCGCAGGCGTTTTGTGGACGGCGGACCGAAGACCGGGTTTGCAGGAAAACTATCAGTACCTCGATATCACCGGCGGCGTAAAGCCCTATCTGCTCACAGAGATGAACAACAACATGGGCGCAATCACCCGCGTTAATTATGCACCCTCTACTAAATTCTATTTGGCAGATCAAAAGGAGGCTGAACAGGACGAATCTAAAAAAGGATGGAAGACGCCATTGCCGTTTCCGGTTCAGGTTGTCGAACGGGTCGAGGTTATCGACGAATTCTCGAGGGGCAAGCTGGTCACCGAGTATCGCTATCACCACGGATACTGGAATGGGGACGAACGGGAATTTCGCGGTTTTGGTATGGTCGAGCAGTTTGATACGGAAACTATACGCGAGAATTTCAATACCCCAGGCCTACATGACGCGGAGCGCGATTTTGAGCGGGTTGACGAGCGACATTTCTCACCGCCAACCAAAACCAAAACCTGGTTTCATCTGGGCGACATCGACGACGAGACTCTGGATGAAAGTGCTGACGCTCGGCACCTCGAAATCAATTTCGAGGATGAGTACTTTGAAGACGATCCTTTAATGCTGCCTCGGCCAGAAGATCAGACAGAGTTCCTCGATAATCTGCCGAATAATAAAATTCGACGCGAAGCGTTGCGGACGCTGCGAGGGACAGTCTTGCGCACGGAGCTTTATGCGTTGGACGAAACAGGTCGGAAGGAGCGGCCATACACAGTGACCGAGAACCTCGCTGGAATCACGGAGGTAGAACCACCGGAAGAAACAGATTCACCGCGCAAGCGAATCTTTTTCCCTCACCCCCTTGCTCAGCGTACGACCCAGTGGGAGCGGGGTGACGACCCGATGACCCAGTTTTCTTTTACGAGTGATTATGATGAGTTCGGGCAGCCTCGGCGCCAGGTGCAAATCGCCTGTCCGCGCGGATGGCGAAAGCGGGACGACAGGCCGGGTGAGCCCTACCTTGCGACAATGGTAGGTACACAATACGCAAGGCCCGATGATTTGAACAAAGTTTACATTGCCGACCGTGTTTCCAAAACCACCAGCTTCGAGATTACTAATTCCTCTCACAAGACCCTTGACGAGATCAAGGAAATAAACGACAACTCAGGGGATCTTGCAACCATCGGGCAAAACTTGAACTTTTACGATGGTGCAGCATTCGAAGGCCTAAAATTGGGTAAAGTCGGCGAACACGGCGCAATGACGCGCACTGAAAATCTTGTACTGACCGAGGATATCCTGAAGGAGGCATATGATGGCGGTGGCGAAACATCGTCGCCTGAGATCCCACCCTATCTGGTGACGTCGGGTGACCCGCCATGGACGGACGAGTATCCCCAAGAATTTCGAAAGCTTAATTTAAATCTTGCCGGATATGTGTTTCATTCCGGCGACGATTTGCATGAACGGGGCTACTTTGTTAACATCGCGCGGAATGCCTACGATTTCCAGAGACTGGAACCGGATAAGACGCCCCGCGGTCTGCTTGTCGCGTCTCTTGATCCGCTTAGCCAGGGCACCGGCGACCGTGAAATGAGGATCAAGTACGAGTTTTTTGATCTACTGCCGACTCTTGTTACCGACCCGATCGGCCTGGAAACGAAGGCTGAATATGACGAGCGCTTGCTTCAGCCGGCATTGATAACTGATCCTAATAACAACCGAACCAAATACACTTACACGCCGCTTGGCCTGTTAGAGAGCATTGCCGTGCTCGGTAAGGAAGGTGAACTTGAAGGTGATGAGAGACCGTTGTCGAATGGTGAAACTTGTGAGAAGAAACATTTATTAGATAACAAAACATGCATTGTGCCAAGCACCGTGTTTGAATATAAGCTTAACGCATTCCTGGATGAACGACAGCCGGTGTCTGTTACAACCATTCGCCGTGTCCACTAATTTGGGTAGGGTTCACCCGGGACGTTTATTGATTTATTTGACAGATATTGGCGTGCCAAACCTTTGAAGCTCTTGATGAGTTTCGCGTTTTTGCTTATGATGAAGAAGATGGGCAATCTCTAAAGAGCAACGCATATTCATGAAAAGGAGGCTTTTGATGAGTGCAAGATTGTTCGAAGACGACGTCGTCTTCTACCAGCGGTTTTTAAAGAGCGCGGGTCTTTATACAGGCTTGATTGACGGAATTTGGGGACCTCTCACCGGTGCTGCCGATGCGGCTTTTATCGCCGCCTCCGAGACCGCCGCAGAAGAATTAGGCCGGTTCGATCCCAGGACGGAAGGTCATATCGCGACGCTTCAGGTGTCGGCCCAGCAGGCAGCGCGCGCGAGCATAGCTCGCATCAAAAGCGCCGGGTTTCAGGTTAAAATCATTTCCGGAACCCGCAGCTTTGCCGAACAGAACGAGCTTTTTAAAAAGGGCCGTTTCGGTAATCCAGGTCCTAAGGTAACCAACGCCAGGGGCGGATTCAGTAACCATAATTTCGGTATCGCCTGGGATATTGGTCTATTTGACGGGGGCGAGTATCTCACGTCCTCTCAACCCTACGAGGAGGCAGCCCTTGCGGGCAAGGCCGATGAGCTGGTTTGGGGTGGTGACTGGCAAAGCTTCAAAGATACACCCCATTATCAACTGAAGACCGATCTAAGCATTTCACAGGTTCGGGAACGCTTCGAGGAGGGGCTACCATACTTTCCAACGGTTTGAACAATAGCCACTTGGGCCGTCAATCCCTTCTTTGGTTTGTCTGTGCGGTTTTCGAGTTGTTCCTCGTGGTCGCATGCCACGCCAATCGTGGAATTGACGGCCGAGATCCGTCTGTGATCCAACAGCCGTCGAAGGCTACGGAAACCGTTCCGCTGTCCGTCGAGACTGTCGAAACATTCGGTTTCTGGTCGGAAGGCAAGGCGGAAGGGAGTTACCGCCTGGTGCTGCTCCAGAAAGGCTACGAGCACCTATCGCATCGATTGATTATCCAGTGGATAGAGATCTCCCAGGAGGTCGGTCGCGTGCTGGCCGAGCAGATCGAACCGAATCTTGGCAAGGCTACGGGTTCCACAGGCTATGCCATTGCTGTAACCAAGATTGAAAGTTCTGAATCAGGCGGCGCCACCGTTCATCTTGATCTTGTCCATCCCATTACCATGGCGCGTAAATCTGTCGCATTGCAACTTGGCGAGCCCGGTGTTTGTGAAAGCGTTTGGGATTCGGCCGCTGGTTCATCTGAATAAAGGCGGGCTGCACGATAATGCATGATCCGCCTCATTTGGCCTTCCCGGAGACTGTGTTTGGATGACGTTTCTGGGGGTTGTTATCGTTGCGTTGAACCGGACTTGGCGTAGGACCATGGATCGGTGATGTCTGAAAGTGGAAGGGCGGTGATGTTATCCGCAAGTTGGTATCTTTTGAATCCCGGGTAGACCACCCACAGAGTTGTCGATATCACGATCTTATTGAAATATCAAACTTCAAGTTGGAGATTTCAAGGTTGAGACCCCTTTGTTTCTACCTCCCTCGGGGAAGCAGCCATGCTTTGAAGAAAGGGTTAACAAATCTAATTTGCTTTCCGCTTTTAAACAGAATGTTGATATCGATCATTCGTGTAATCGCCCTATTCACAGATGCCGTACTGTGCAGCCCGACTGCCTTCACAAAGTCCATGGAATAAACGCTTTTTCCGCTTTCCCTTGCTAAAGCCGACAGGCACTTAAACTGAAAGTCAGTCAGAAGACTGATAAAAGCTTCATAAGACTTTTGCTCCCTGGCGAATATCAATTCAAGGGCTGCCTTCAAATTGATCGGGGAAATGGTGTCGTTTACGGAAGTGACCTCCCACAAGGCCTCACAAAACTGCTGAATGTCTCCTGTTACATTACTAGCAATGTTGAATACATCCTTTAAGGTCTTTGGCAATACTTTACGCTTTCCACTTTCAAACTTTTTTATCAAAAACTCTGTGAATTCTTCATACGGTAGCGGGTCAACGGTGATCGGAATCGCCGATTTAAAAAAGGCTGAATCCGGAGAAATAAATATCTCATCCATTTTGTGTCGTATGCTCCCCACAAAAACATAGGGAATTTTGCTGTGAAACTGAATCTTGCTCCTTAAAAGGGCAATGGCCTCGTTGGCGTCCTTGATATTTAGAATGTCCTGGAATTCATCAAAGACAACAATAAAACGTTTTTTCTGCGCCAGAGATTCTATCAAATCAAGTACCTCCTGGATTGAACCAGCCTTCAGTTCCACGGAGGCGTCAAAGGCAACTACCGGCATTGATGTTATAGGATCTACGGAAATTGTCGGTTTGAGATAAGACAGGGTCTGAATTATTTTAGCGGTCCAGCTCGCTTTTTTTTCGAGGGTAACGATTGCCCTAAGCATCCTCTTGCAAAATGCATCAACAGACTTTATGCCAAGAAGATCCATATACAAAATACCGGTCCCCTTTAGCTTTCTTACCGCCTCATATACAAGAGATGACTTTCCGATTCGTCTTTCTCCGATCACCACTATGTTCTGGGATGCGTCCATGTGAGCGGTAATTTGTTTCAACAGGTCTTTTCTGCCACAGAAATCATTTCCCAGCACGATGGACCCATATTTAAAAGGGTTCATGAAACACGGCCTTTCATCGTAACGTATTTAGCACTTTTGTTGCTCGCATTATTGTTAGTAACATAACTGTTATAAAATTGTAAAGA
>JASFFJ010000324.1:0-8591 GCA_050124355.1 Desulfobacterales bacterium
TTTTCGCCGACAATAACATTGTGGGCGACATGCACGAGGTTGTCGGTCTTAACCCCCCGACCGATATGGGTTTTGCCGAATGTAGCCCTATCTACGGTATTGTTGGCTCCGATTTCAACATCATCATCGATTTGAACGATGCCTGTGTGAGGAATTTTGTGATAAAATTTGCCGTCGGGAGCAAACCCAAAGCCGTCGCTGCCAATAACTGAACCGGAGTGAATGATCACGCGATCGCCGATGGTGCAGCGCTCCATAATGGTCACATTGGGATATATAGTGACATCATTGCCAATTGACACCTGGTTGCCAATGACAACTCCCGGATGAAGCCAGACTTGATCGCCGATGGTCACTTGATCACCAATGCTCACCATGGGGTCGATGGTAACATTTTGGCCGCATTTAAAATCTTTGCCGATAACTGAATCAGGGTGTACCCCCCTACGTGGTTGCAGCGGCGGATGAAAATACTGCACCACTTTTGCAAAGGCAACCATGGGATTGTCAACCTGAACGAGGTTATGGTCCTTATCGTTGCTACCCTTCGAAACAAGGACAGCCGCGGCATTGCAGTCGGCCATTTTTTTCATAAATTTGGCGCTGCCGGCCACGGTAATTTCATTTGAGCCCGCCTGTTCAAAGGGGGCCGCGTCGCTGATCATTCTATCTGAATCGCCGATGACACGACCCTGCACCAGCTTTGCAATTTTTGATAGTGGTACCTTCATGATGGTCGCGTTATTTTTTTTTCTTTTTGGTAAACTTTTTGTTAAGCTTCCCGATGACGTTGTCCGTTACGTCAATGGAGTTGGGCGCATACTCGACCCCAAGTTTATTGATAATAAGAAGATAGCCTTCCTTTTTGCCAATTTCATTTACAATCTCATCAATATCGTCTTTTAGCTCGTTCATTAATTTCCCCTCAAGCTTTTGTAGATCCGATCGGTATTTATTTTGAAGGGATTTGAAATCATTAATCTTTATACGTGATTCTCGTTCTTTTTCTTCACGTTTCTCTTTACCCATCACCATGGACTCACGTTCGAGACGTTTTCGGATATTTTCAATTTCGGCACCTTTCTTCTTCAGGTCCGCCTCCATTTTATCTTTCTGTTTTTTAAGTTCAGACTGGATAAACTTTCCAGTGGCGGAGGTTTCAAGAATTTTTTGCAAATCGATAACACCGATTTTGGCAACATCGGCGCCAAAAGCATGCTGATTGACGAAAATAATAATAATAATAATTGATATAGCCCAAACGGGTTTAATTAATCTCATGATATCCCCCTTTGTTGTACAATAATCTTCATGGCGCTTCCCGGATAGCCAACTGCGTGCCGGTCATGGTTGCCGAGCTCATCCTAATGAGCTGACATTACCAGCCAGGTTCAAAAAAAATCCTAACGCCCTATATCTTATTTTTAGAAAAATAGCACGTGAATAAAAACGGCGTCGGAATACTATTGCAAATTTTACGATTGATGGTCCTATATCGCCTCCGAAAACCGTCTTCGTCTAATATGAGGTTGCCATCGAAAATTCCCAACCTCCGGGACCGTGGTCCGAATCTTTCCGATCAAGGATCCATCCATACTCGAGTCGGATCGGCCCCATGGGTGATTGCCAACGGATTCCAAGACCGGCACTTTCTCGCAAGTCGTCCAGCTTGAGCGCGTCACCTTCTTTTTTAATATTGCCGGTGTCAAAGAATCCCACCCCATAAAGGCCGGCTTCTTCCAACAACGGAAATCGAATTTCGGCATTGAACTGTATGAATTTATCGCCGCCGACTTCTCTACCTTTATCATCCCGCGGACTCAGGTCATCGCGCTCAAATCCTCTCAATGCATCGATGCCGACCATATAAAACTTATCATAGTCCGGCAGTGTTTTACCCTTCAGTTCCTTGACATAACCGCCTTTGGCATGCAGCACACCGATCAATCGCCAGACCAGTCGGTAATACCAGCTGGTTTCAGCGGTGTATTTGGTAAAACCAACATTACCGCCCAGTCCGGCGAATTCAAAATTTGCATCATGGGTCGATCCTTTGGTTGGATGAAATAGTTGATCCCTGGAATCGTATCTTAATCGTGTGCCGACACTGCTTTTAACATTTCTCCCTCTGTTGTTTTTAATAGAGTTGGCAGCGTTGCTACTCACATTGTTTATATTTGCAATATCGTAATTATAGGAAAGATATCCTCGGGTATAATCGATGATAGGATATCCGAGACGTAGATTTCCTCCAATACTATCTTTATTGTAATCGCTAAAACGATAGTTCCAGTTGTAAAGATCTGCCCCGGCGGATAAAGGAATATCAAATAACCAAGGCTCTGTAAAACTCAAGGTGAACTTGGTGGTCTTATTTCCCAGCTGACCTTTGAGCGACAGCGTTTGAGAACGTCCAAACAGATTTCTTTCAGCGACAGAGGCAGTCAGAAAAAAATTTTCAACGTTCCCGAAACCAGCGCCGAAGCTAAACGCCCCCGTGTTTTTTTCAACCACATCCAGGCTGAGCCGCATTTTGTCATCGCTACTGCCTTTGGTGGTATTTACTTTAATATCTTCAAAAAAATCCAGTCGATATAAATTTTGTACGCTGCGTTTCAACCGCTGGCCCCCGTAAAGCTCTTGTTCATAGACCTTTAACTGCCGACGAATCACCTTGTCGCGGGTTTTGGTATTACCACTGATGGTAATTTCTTCAAAATAAACCTGCTTTCCCTTGTCAATGTCAAAAATAATATCGACAACCAAATCCTCGATATCCTGGTCGATTCGTGGTGAAATATCCGCATACGCATAGCCTTCATCTGCATAAATATCCGTCAAGGTAATGACATCGAGGCGCAACATCTCACGGTCGTAATATTCTTCCTCGGTAATCTTAATTTTTTCCAGCAGCTGCTCCTGAGGGATAATTAAATCCCCCGCAATGGTTACCTCACCGACTTCGAATTGAGGCCCCTCATCGATGCGAATCGTGATGACAATCCCATCCTGCTCAAATTTTACCTCCGGTTCACCGACTCGGGCCTGGACGTAACCGTTATTGTGATAAAAAGCAGTCAGCCTTGCTTGATCCTGATTCAAGTTTTCCTGGTTGAGATCACCGGAACTGGTCAGCCATGAAAATATCCCTTTTTCCGATGTTTCCATCAAACCTTTCAGTTTTGCGGAGGAAATGGCGCTATTTCCAACAAAGTTAATCTTGCTGATTTGAAACTTCTCGCCCTCTTCAATGTTATATTCAATATCAGCCTGAGAATTCTCACGTGCATATGTGTTGAAACTGACGTTGACGTTGTGGTAATTTTTCTCTTTATAAAGCTCCTCAATTCGCCGCATATCACTCTGGATAGTATTGTTATTAAGAATGGATCCTTTTCGGATGGTGAGTACTTCCTTGATATCATCATCATCATACACTCGGGAATTACCTTTTACGAGAATATTTCGTACGCTGGGTTTTTCCGTTATCCGGAAGGTAATCGATTTACCTCCCTCAGCGTCTTGAGCTTCTACCCGGATATCATCAAAGTATCCCATCTTATAGATGGCTTTTAACTCGTCGGTGATATCTTTTAAATTATATAAGTCCCCTTCTCTAATTTTGATAATCCTACGTATGGCATCCTCTTCAATGCGGTTATTACCCTGTATAAGAATCTGCACCATTTTCTGACGTTTAAAAAGTTTTAATGCAAGCTCCTGAACCAATTTATTCACGGAAGCGGACAGGTTCTCAACTCCCTCTCCTTCTACCGTAAACGTATCCGGTTCTTGACCATCTTCTGATGCGAGTAATTTTACATCCAGGCTGAAATTTTGGCCGAACAGAGTCAAGCTCCCCCAAACAACGTAATCGGCGCCGGTTTGAACGCCGATGTTTCGAATTTCAGTCCGACTTTCAGCGAGCTCTTTCCAGGAAGAAATGGACATCGTATCATAAATGAGTACATCAGCCCCTTCCTGGTCAAGCAGGCTTTTAATGGCCTGTGGGATTTGCATCTGCAAATAGGATAAATCATCCTGGGCATGTGTTTCAAAGGGCATGATAACAACGCTGACAGGTTGCTGGGCACGGACAATCTCTGCCAGTAGGCATAGGAACATAAAAAGGATCAGGCATTTACGGTAAATCATGAAATCCTTTAAAATTGCTTCTTAATCGGGCGTCCTTGAAATGATCCATTGAATCTGTTAACGTAAATCAGCGACCACCAGCAGAGCTGGGGGTATGAGGATGGTCCTTCGAAGAGGCCGGGACCACGCTCTGCTGGTGGTCGCTGATTTGTGAAAAGAATTTTTGCTCCAAATTAGTTTTTGTTATTATCCCGTGCTCTGAGATTTTGAGAAGATTATTCTAATCATGTCTTTTTCTGATTTGTCCGTTTTGATGGGCAGATGCGCTGCTTACATAGCTGACTAAACCGGATGACGGTCATGGAATGCCTGTCAGTTTGCCATCCATAATCGTTACACAGCGGGACATAAAAGAAGCAAGTTGTGAATTATGGGTGACCACAACCAGTGTCATTGAAAATTCCCGGTTTAATTCTAACAGCAGTGAGTGAATGTGCTCACTATTGGATTCATCAAGGTTGCCCGTAGGTTCATCGGCCAGCAGCACGGCAGGTTTTAGCACCAGCGCCCTTGCCAGGGCGACACGCTGCTGCTCTCCACCGGATAGTTTTCCCACCCGATAAAATAATCTGTCCTTTAGTCCAACTCTGACAAGTAAATCCTCGGCAGTCTGGAAAGCATGGCGCTTGCTCGCACCGCCGATCAGTGCTGGCATCATCGTATTTTCAACAGCATTGAATTCCGGCAGAAGGTGGTGGAATTGGAAAACAAACCCTACCGATTGATTGCGAAAGCTGGCCAAGGCCACATCGTCATATAAAAAGACATCTTCTCCCTTAAACAGCAATTTGCCACTGTCCGGTCGGTCCAGAGTGCCCAGGATATGAAGCAGGGTCGACTTACCGATACCAGAAGCCCCCACGATGGCAACGGATTCACCGGCCGCCAATTCAAAACTGAGATTTTTTAAAATGTCAATGCGGGCATCTCCATTCGTAAAACTTTTGCATAGGTTTCGAACAGCTATTAAATCAGTTAAATTTCCGGAACCGTTATCTTGATTCTCAGGTTGCATCGTTTTTTAAGTAAGTCAGTATCAACCGTAACGGATGGCCTCAACGGGCCTCAGTTTAGCTGCCTGTCGGGCCGGATACAAGGTAGCAAAAAAACATATCAGCAAGGCGGCTGAAATGATGGATACAACATCTATAAATTCAAGTTTTACCGGCAAGGTTGTCGTGAAATAATAAATATCTCCGGTCAGCTCATGGATATCATAGCGTTTGAGCACCTCGCAGACGATCAGTCCCAGACATAACCCCAAGATGGTACCAAGGGACCCAATGACCATGCCGTTAAAAACAAATATCTTTCTGATGCTACGTTCGGTGGCACCCATGGCTTTTAAAATCGCGATATCTCTGGTTTTTCCCATAACCATCATGATTAGACTGCTGGCGATGTTAAATGCCGCTACCAGTATGATGAGTACCAAAATGATGAACATAACCCGCCTTTCAAGCTTCAACGCTTTGAAAAGATTTCGGTTCATCTGCATCCAATCCTGAGCCCAGTATGGACGTCCCAGTTTAGTAACGATCCTTTGTGCCACATTTCTCGCTTCGTAGATGTCGGTGACGCGAATATCCAGTCCGTTGACAGCATCCCCCATACGCAAAATTTTCTGGGCATCTTTGATGTTGATATAGGCAAATGTCTGGTCATACTCATACATGCCGGATTCGAAAAATCCGGTTACCTTAAACTGCTTTGTCATTGGTAGATGCCCGATGGGCGATAAGATGCCCCCTGGAGATATCAAATAAATCAGATCCCCTTCAATAACCCTGAGATTTCTTGCCAGCTCACGGCCTAAAACGATACCAGGGATGTTGGGTACCGCGTCAGATGAGGGAGTTGCAGATGTCGCATCGGGCAAATTGACCTTATGGAGTGTTTTCATCACCCGGCCGGCAGATTCCGGATCAATTCCGCGTAATACCGCACCGGATGCACCATGTTTAGCTCTCAGCATGATCTGCAGGAGGATAAAAGGGGTGGCGGCTTCGACGCCTTCGGTCTTTTCCACTTCTTTAAGCACCTGACGATAGTCGGTAAACGTGCCTTCATGACGTCTGAGCATCACCTGGGGCTGCCCGCCCAAAATGCGGCTTTTGAGGTCCGCTTCAAAACCGGTCATTACCGCGATAACCACGATCAATGCCATCACACCCACCGCGACACCGGCAATTGAGAGGATGGTAATCAAGGAAATAAATGCCTGCTTTTGTTTGGCCCTCAAGTACCGGCGGCCGATAAACAACTCGAATCCCATGGGCTGACTATTTTGTTGCTGGTTATAGAAATCTGACCCTTATCGGGCTTTTTCTGACAACATGCTGTCAGGTGATCGTGATTTCAGCTGTCTGGTGTTTAAGAAGGAAGGTGTTAGAAACTGAAACTCGATACCTGAAACCTATGCAAATTATCAGCGTGCTTGCAGCAATCTGCTCTATGCTCTTTGCCCACTGCTCCATGACCTATAATACCTGCTGGTTGCCCTTTAACTGTTTCATATGCGGAAAAAGAATTACTTCCCGGATGGAAGGTGAATCGGTTAGCAGCATGACCAGTCTATCGATGCCGATACCTTCACCGGCCGTCGGCGGCATTCCATACTCCAGTGCCTCGATATAATCGTCATCCATTCGGTGCGCTTCCTCATCACCGGCGTCGCGCCCTTGAACCTGCTGAACAAAACGCTGTTGCTGGTCAACCGGATCATTAAGTTCCGAAAATCCATTGGCAATCTCACGCCCGGCAATGAAAAGCTCAAATCGCTCGGTAAGATCAGGTTCTTGATCATTGCGACGAGACAGGGGAGAAACCTCGGCCGGGTAGCCGGTAATAAAGGTGGGTTGAATAAGCTCCGGTTCAACCAGAGTATCGAACAATTTGGTAATGACTTTGCCCAGCCGACCGGTTTTGGTGACCTTGACTCCGTTACGCGATGCAAAATCAAGCAGGCCCTCTTTATCGTGTAAGAGTTGCCGGTCGATGCCACCTATTTCCTCCAAAGCGGTAAAAAGCGTCAGGCGACGCCATTTTCCAGCCAATTCAATGATCTGACCTTGGTAGCTGATCTTTGACGATCCGTTTACGGCTATTGCAACACCAGTTATCAGTTCCTCGGTTAATTCCATCAGATCAGAATAGGTAGCATAAGCCTGGTAAAATTCAATCATGGTGAATTCCGGATTATGCTGGGTGGACACCCCTTCATTTCTGAAATTGCGATTGATTTCAAATACTCTTTCGAACCCGCCGACTACCAGTCGTTTGAGATACAGTTCCGGTGCGATGCGCAGATAGAGGTCCATCCCCAGAGCTTTATGATGGGTTTTAAAAGGAGCAGCTTCCGCCCCTCCTGGGATCGGCTGCATCATTGGTGTCTCAACTTCGAGGAAATCTCGGTCAAGAAAAAAATCGCGTATTTGCTGAATTATCTGGCTGCGCTTGATAAAAATATCACGCGTATCTGCATTCATTATCAAATCGATATAGCGTTGACGGTAGCGTTTTTCCGGATCCCGCAGGCCGTGGAACTTCTCCGGTAAGGATCGAGTCGCTTTACTTAGTAGATTGAATTTCCGGACCAAAAGCGTCCATTCACCCGTTCGGGTTTGGAACATAGTGCCTCTTAATCCGATAAAATCACCAATATCAAGCTGTTTAAAGAGACGATAATCCTCATCACCAATTTGATCCTTTCTAATATATGCCTGAAGCTGACCGCTTCGATCTCTGAACCGAATAAACGCGCTTTTCCCAAAATTATTGATTGCCATCATACGCCCGGCGGTTGTAAATACAGGCCCATCCTGCGTCAAAGAATCCGGATCATTTTCGACAACACTTTGGATATCACGAACGGTGTGTGATACAACAAACCCATTGGGGAAAAGATTGATGTTATTCTTCTTAAGTTGCTCTATTTTCTCTTTTCGTTTCTGGAGCAGATCGCGTGCTTTTTCCATATACCAAGTCTATTTTTTCAACCGGCCAAAGTGTTTTTGTGAACAAACGTGAATCTAAATTCTGTTGCCTGCAGTCTCGTTCTTGACATGGTAAAGGCAACCTGAGCGGGTAATAAATTTAAATTGCTTCTGATATCTTATTTACACAGAGCTGTCAAGTTCAAGTTAGCGGGCTGTTCAGGGGAGGTTCAATCTGCTTGAATTGAAGGGTAATCGTAGTTCCCTTACCGGCTTCACTATCAATGTTCAGCCAGGCATCATAGGCCTCTAGAATGCGGTGAACAATCGACAGACCAAGACCTGTTCCGGTGGGTTTAGTGGTAAAAAAAGGGTTAAAAATTGATTTGAGATCCTTGCGAGTCATACCAATACCATTATCAGTGATTCGAACAAATGCATGCCTATTTTTTGAGGAACACATTTCAATCTCAATGGTCCCTTCTCCGTCGATGGCTTCGG
>JASFFJ010000325.1:0-8579 GCA_050124355.1 Desulfobacterales bacterium
AAAAAACGATTAAACAAGACCAGTCCGGAAATACCGGTTTCTGACAATTTCTGGATCATCGGTCCTAAATTGGAAAAATAATAGCTTATTTTCAGGGCAATCGGAAGGTTGACCGCTTTTTGGACCTGCGCGATGATTTCAAAATAAGCCTTTTCTTTTTCTTCACTGGTACGCTCAAAATCAGAGGGCAGGAAGAACATATTCAGCTCCAGAGCATCCGCACCCGACTTTTCCAGCTGAGATGCAAAGGCGAGCCACTCGTGGGAATATACACAGTTGACGCTTGCGATAATAGGAATCGAAACATTTTTTTTGCTTTCGCTGATGAGGGAGGTGTATTTATCTAAATTGTCCTCTTTAATTTTGTAATCGTAGTAATCAAATTGATCGAGGTTGTAACCTTTTGACTCGGCTTCCTTCATGACGTCTTCATATTCGAATGCAATCTCCTCTTCGAAGATGGACTTTAACACCACGGCCCCGGCACCGTTTTCTTCCAGCTCCTTGACGCTTTTGACAGAATTGGTTAAGCCTGAGCTGCCCGCGATAACAGGATTTTTCAGTTTCATTCCCAGATACTCAGTTGATAAATCCACCATTTAAATTCCTCCTTTGCGAATAATAGTTCAGCCGTTTAGGCAATAGTTTAGGTTTCAGTATATAAAGAAACATGAATCACTGTCATCAATTAGTTTTGCAATCCTGCTTATCCCAGTGAGACGAATACGTGGTATAACCGCCACCTTTTTTACCCCGAAACAATAATATCATAATCCAGGACTGTCAATCAGTTAAAAAAGATCATTGGTTTTATCTGCGCGGCGGCATAATACGGGAGGGACCGCATCCACAGTTAGATTCCGGCCGCCGATCACGATTTCTGGTCCAAAAGCAATTATTTGCTTAAACCGCGATTTCATCACCAAAGTAAAGATTGTTGCTAAAATTCTCTGGATGTAACCTCGAAATTAATCCCATTGAAAATCCCCTTGAGATTCTGCAAAATGGCGTCCATCATCGCAATCACATAGACAGGTCTGATTTCATCTTTCCAGCGGGGAAAACCGCCGCGCCAGACATATTTGAGCAACGCCTGAAACTGAGCACGGTTGAATCGATAGTCGCCGATTTCGATCGCACTTTTATCGGTTGATACGGCAACTGTAATTTCCAAGGGCTTGGCATAATTTGATATCGTCTCTAAAACCAGAGATTGGGTTTGAAATCCTTCAGGTTTCTGCTTGAAATCTTCATCCTGCCGGGGAAACGGGAACCGACGGTACAATTCGCCGAAGAATCCAGTAAAACGAACGCCATGAATGGCCCCCATCAGGTCTCCAATATCTTCCGCTGCTTCAATAAATTGAATTTTCCAGCGAATATGATAGGGCCCATCACCAGCGTTTTTCGCCATATTTTTGATATATCCGCAAAAATCTTCGGCAAATAGAAAATATCGATCCAAAAGCAGCATATCCGATTCGATGTTAAAAAAGCCGAAAGCGATGGTTCCATGACTGAGAGATTCAAAAGCCAGTGGCACAGTGTGTTCTCCTTTATGGTTCAGAAGTCAGAAGACAGAGTTCAGAGGACAGATGCCAGAGGGGATTGAATTCGGAAGCGGGAATGCGGAATGGGGAAATGTCATTTTGGTCATTTGCCCTTTGCTGCTACGATTGCAACATATCCTTCTGCAACCCCATGAATAATTTAGATTAATTAATTAATAAGTTTGTTTGAATATTTCGCATCAATAAATCAACTCAATCAACCAAAATCTATCAGCTCTGTGCCTTTTGCCCTGCGCCCTGCACCTTTTACCTTTCATTTTCCGCCTTCAAAAAAAATCGCCACTGACAATGCATATCCTCCGGGTGGGGGTCCGGCGGTGCAAACAGGCAGTCTATTTCGATGCGTTGGTCTATTTCCCGAGCAAAGCTGGTAAACTCTGCCCGGTGCATTTCTTTGCAGGCATATTCCTTCAAGCCCCTTTTCGTTCTGGCCGCCTGGGTCGGGCAGGAGGGGACGGTGATCATCACCTCGTCCGGTTTTTGGTCTATTTCATATCCAACCAGAATACACCATGGAAAAAACTGCAGCGCACGGACAAAACCGTCCAGCCCCTTTTGCTGAATGTCAAACCGTTTTAACAAATCCTTGGCAGCCATTGGCGTTACCTTACCCCAAACGCGTTCATTCAGCTGATCTGCAGTGGCTGCATCAAATTGCGCCTCTATATTAAGGTACCAGAACGCATCCACCACGCGATAATGCCATAAGAGAAACTGGATATAATTGCGAAGGTCAGGGGCATCCATATTTTCAAAGATGTCAAGATTCATGGCGTTCTCCTAATCGGCCGGCTTGAGCCAACTTTGGTCGCTGATTATGTTTGTACATTTTGTGTAGCTTCAGATTTTACGACATGTCACTAGTTCTAAATCTAAGATAGCCTGAAAAAAGGGTTCCCGTGAAAATCAGTCCCCCCACCAGGGCAATCCCAGGGCCAAAGAAACTGACATCGCCGAAAAATCCAATCAATGTCGGAGAGCCGCCGCCGCCAATCAGAAAAGCTATGGGAACCGTAAGAGAAACCATGATACTTCTCTCCTTGGGCGAACTGACCATGGACAAAGCCGCTAGCCCGGCGGGAAAAAAACAAACGGCTACCAGCGGCTGCAAAAAGACAGCGACGCCGACCCAGGATGATGAAGCAAACCCGATAAATATCGTCATCAATCCGGTCAATAAAAATACAATCCGCAAAATCTGCTTGGGCCCGAAACGGTCCGTCGCCCACCCGCCAATCAACGTCATTGCGATTCCGGCGATTCTCGACAGCGCTATCAGGGTATTGGCCCAATTTCGTTCCATACCGTGATCGGTAACCAGATAAAGCGGCAACATCGTGTAGATACCGAGTGTGCTGCTGATACCTAAACTGAACAATATTACCATAATCCAGAAGGAAGGTTTTGATAAAATGTTGAGATAAGAAGGATACCCAACAAATTCTCCATGAAATTCTCCGCCGCGACCGAAACGGGCAAACACGCCGGCAAGCAGAAAGGCCGCAATGCCAAGGACCATAAACACCGTCCGCCATGCAAACCAGTACATGACGGCCTCACACACAAGCGGTGCCAGAACAAAGCTCAGATTGGGTGCCAGTTCATGGATACCGATGGCTTTTCCCCAGTCGCGGGAGCTGATCAAGGTGGTCAACGTGGCAATACTCGATGGAATATAGGGGCCGGTGGCCATGCCCACCATTATTAACCCCAAGCGCATTCCCCATAATCCGGTGCTGAACGAGGTGAACAGCAATGCAAACCCCAAAACGATATTGGCACTGATAATGGTTTGTTTGTGGGTCAGGTGAGAAGTGATAAATCCCGAGGCGAGTATGCCCACAAAAAATCCCAGCGAGAGCAAAAGAAAAAGAGATCCACCTTCGGCATGACTGATCGCCAAATCAGATTCGACGGCAGGCATGAGAGGAGCCAGAACAATTCGAGCTGAAAAATTCACAAAAAAGATGGAAGTCAGCAGGACCAAGGCCGGCAATCCGTCGCGAAACGCCGCTTGCAACTGGGTCGGATGTGTGTCGGTTTCCGGCAAATTTGATTTATTCGTCATGTTCAATCCAGATCGTAAACCTCTAAAACCGGAGGGTCAAACAAGATTTGACCGATGATCACACGGGTTAAACCAGTATTTTTGCGCCTGGACAATATCCGGGCAACACGCTGCCCGGTTGAAAAATTCTCCCCCACATCCGCCTGGTTAAGAAATGCAATCCGCCTCACTTCCGGACAAAAGCCTTTGAATAGTCCCTCGTCGCGGACCAACACATCCGCGATATTGCTATCAGTTACATTCGAACCCAGCCTGAGCCCGGTCAAACGGGCAAAATGCGCAGGTCTGAAAACCAACCGTTCTGTCAATGGTTGGCCCACGCCATTCAAACCTACTATTGCTACCAATCGTTGGGTGCAGGCCGGGATGACAGGTTCATGGGCTGCTGGCGCTTTTAGCGGTTTTCCGGCGGCACCATCGGCTTCCACGATAATCCATTGAAACAAGCCCGCACTCCAGAGATCTCCGATGACATCAGGCTGGAATCCGATAAGTTTGCCGGACTGCCCCGCCTTACCGACGGCTGCCATAAGGGGCAACTGTTTATCCAGCATCTCCCCGGCCCGATCCAATATGTTTGTGACGGAATCGGATAAAATCACACCGCCCGCCTGATCCAATGACGGTTCAAATATTTTAGTGGTGGTGGTGGTCAAAACCGATTCGCCAGTCATTGACAACTCACGGGCAAGTTTGAACATCAAGGTTGTTTTTCCGCCCCCGCCCACCAGGCTGACGACACCGCCGCCTTCCAGCATCAGCCCTTCTCGCAACGAAACCATGAATAGGCCTTTAGTTTATTTTTCTGACAACACGTTGTAAAGATATGAAGGTTTGAGTAAATTACAAATGCCATTGATTGAAGATTGTCAATGCCAGTTTATCCGGGCTGGGGTGTGGTTATAAAACCTCAGGATTGCTTCCAGCACGGATCCACCAATGGCCCGGGCCTTATCAGAAATTGTGAAGCAATAGTTTCGCTCGCCCCGTGGATCAATGTCACCGATTTTCAACCCTTTCGTAACCTGGCTGTTCGGACGGATAAGCCCACGCAGAACGCCCTCTATACTTGACCGTACATCGACCCCGGCGACAGAGCCGATGATTTCATTCTTTTTGACCCACTCACCGATATGTCTGGCAGACAGAAATTGCCCGGCCTCCGGTGACCGCAGCACCCGCTTTTCGCTGAACCCGGCGATAGCGCCGGGAGTTCCGGTGTTCGGCTGAGCTTCCCCGGTTGTGATAATGATGCCCAGGTGATGCCCGCGATGGGTCTCGATCACCAAATGAACATCTTTACCGGCATAAAATCCAGGTCCCAGACCAATTACCAGCGGTGCTTCGTTCATGTGGGTCCCTAAATTTTTTTTTGCCAAAACGGCATCCACGCTCACTGCGGGTCGTATCGCGGCGATCGTTTGCCAATGTCGGTCAACCATCACTGCAATCTTATTGTTCTCCCAGCATTGTTTAATCTCACCTTGGGTTTGGGCCCGTTCAGCCTTGACGTTCTCGATCTTTTTTTCGCCCTTATGAACGGCTTCACAAAATGATACCGCGCGCCTTACCGCCAGCGGACAATCTGTCTCCAACATCAAGATCTTTCTAAAATTGGACATATACAAGCGCCAAGCCACGGCACTGGCCATTTCTCCGGCACCTTTAATGACAATGACAAGTTGATTTAGCGGTGTCACTTGATGCTCCTAAGTTCCAGATAGCAGAAGTCAAAGGTTAGAAGACAGAGATCAGATAACAGAGGAAATTGATTTCCTCAATCCAACTTTAGAATTCCGCATTCCCCATGCCGAATTCCGACTTCAGAGGATTTCTTCATCGTCAAAATTACGTCCGAGATTAATGTCTGAATTTTCGAATCCATCAATCCAACCCTGTATTCGATTTTTTCCATAGATTTTCCCAAATCCAATGACTATCTCATCGACCGGAATGTCGGCGTATGTCCCGTGGTCGTCGACATACTCCATAAATAGTTTTTTATCGGCATTGAAGGGATGAAAAATGGAGTCCTCTCTGCCATTGAATTCAAGTGGCAGGACATTGTGCTTTCGGCAAAGTTCGATATTAAAGGCGGGAGTTGCTTTTACCCATTTGCCGGCCAAATAAAATTCCACGAAACCGTGATAAACGAATAAATCGGTCCCCAGAAATTCGATCAATTGCCTGGTTGCCAAATGATTGCGAACCGTGGCGAAACCGACTCGGCTCGGGATGCCACTCACCCGTCCCAAAGCACAGAGGAGGCTTGCTTTGCCGATGCAAAACGCCCGCCCTTTTTTTAACACATTGCTGGCGCGGTAATGTTCAGGACGATAAAAAGGCAGATAGGGATCATACCAGATAACATCTCGCACAGCATAGTAAAGCGTTACGGCCCTTGATATCGGATCGTTTTCGGTGTGCTTAAGGACATCTACTGCATAGTCTATGATGGATTGATTGTCACTATCTATGATTTCCGTCGGTGAGAGATATTGTAAAAGCTTCCGATTCATTGACCGACACCTCTTTCTAGCCGTCTTCATCGGCATTTATATCAAGCCCGCCCTGGCCGGCTCGTAATCTTCATCTCGCAGCTTACGCCTCGGAGAGTGCAAAATATTGATATATAGTTTTACAGCCTGCAAATCATCCCAAATCTGATTTTTATAAGCAATAAATTTGATAAATCCACCCAAACTCGTCTATTTAAGACAAACTCGCTATTGGCAAATCGTATACCAGACAATCAAGTGGCTCGTCAAAGGATTGCTGGAAGAAAAATAGGAAAGCCTCACCTCAACCCGGGGCGACGAGGGAAGCTTATCTAATAATGGCCGTATCAGACGAACCCGGACATCCAATAAATCAAGAATAAAATCCAATCTTGTATTTCATCTAAAATAGAATTATAACTCAATGATTTTAACTCAATAAAAGGTTATGCAGGAAGTTGAAATGCCATGCCAAGCAAAAACAGCCGGCATAATTCTAGCGGCTGGAAGCTCAACAAGATTCGGGCGTCCCAAACAGCTTTTGAAACTAAAGGGAAAATACTTGCTTGAGATTGTTCTGAACGCCGCTCTGCAATCCAAACTGAGTCATGTCGTACTGGTTCTGGGGCACGAGTATCAAAAAATTCTGCAGACGTTGGGTAATTGCATCACCCATGAACGCCTTCAGCTGGCAATCAACCACCACTACCTTGAAGGTCAAAGCCGGTCGCTTAAGACCGGGTTGCTAAAAATCCGGCATACATTTCCAGCGGTGATGTTTTTGCTCGGCGACCAGCCCATGCTGGACGCTAAGACCATCGACCATATGTTAGACAAATTCCGGCATTCCGACAAAGACATCTGCGTCCCGTTTTGCAACGGAAAGCGGCGCAACCCTGTTATATTCAGCCGGATCTTTTTCAATCAGCTCATGGGTATTGAAGGCGATGTCGGCGCCAGGTACATCATTCGGGCCAATCCCAACCGCGTGCTTCATGTCAAAATGGAGAATCCACTATGCTTTGTCGATATAGATACTAAAAAAGATTTCAAAAACCTTCAGCGGCTTTTAGACTAATTGATTTCGTACTTGCTTCAATACCGGCTTTGGTTTAGTATCAGCGATCTCCAGCAGAGCTGGAGTTATGAGAAAAGGCCATGAGTTGCGGCGGGTCGTTAATTTCAGGGCTCCTGACCCCAGTCGGATAAGCTTCTCGGGAGGCCCTGATATTAATGGAACCTACAAAAATTATAAAAAAATTAAGCCTAAATATAAGATGCGACTGTATCTATAAAGATTTAATATCGACGCCGGTGGAAATTTCCTTGCAAACCGTGAAAAAATAAGAAATAAAAATTCAGAACGATTCGCCCGAAATCCATTATGGTTGGCGCGACCACAGTTATTTGGGTTGCATCAGATTTTACGGTATGTCAGTGGTTCTGAATTTTTCTTCTTAATTCATTCAACATGGGAGTATTATCGTCATGATTCACAAGATAGCAGAGTTTACCGGTTTACCGTTGCTGGCAATCGAGACCGGATTCCTCCTATTTCTTACGATTATATTTGTCATCATGGTCCTATTGATATTGGCGATATTCAGAATCAAACAGGAGATTATCAAGATAAGCTACACGACCAATTATATAACGCGCTTAATTGAGCGGGGCTTCAAAGACCGTAAATTATATAAGATAAACTATGACCTGAAAACCGAGCGGATGATTCTTGAGATGTTAGAGCAAGGCATCCCATCCGACCAAATCGTAAAAAACCTCTATGTCAGTGAAGAATATGTTGAAATGATTGAAGAATTAGCTGAAGAAGAAGGGTTGTTGCCTAGACAAACCGATTAAAGAACATTGGACACATGCCGATATAATTTGTAACCATTTATAAAAATTCGATAATTCCGAGTATCACGTCGATTGTCTGATTATCCTTCGAATTGGGAAATAAAATGCAAACAAATTATATCAAAGCCCGCAGATCTAACCTATATCTATATCATTCAGTCCCCCTTTACTATAGAGCGAACGGTGATAAATTCGGTGTTTATAAGCCTTCGGGAATGAACCTGAAGGAGATGCGCGTTAAGAAAAATCTAATTCCAAGCGAATTATTTTTAAAGAAAACCGATAAAGCCAAAGGTATCAGGGATGTACAAAAGGCTTTTAACAAACAGCTTCAAAATGACTTGGCATCGAATAATCTGGAAAATGTAAAAAAGACGGTGGTGAACCTGGTTGATGAGATGTTCTCGGAACCTTCAACCGGCGTCCTTGAAGGGTTGTCAAATACCGTTAATATCATCGTCGGGGATTTTATCAAAGATCCTGAGGTTATTAAAAATTTCTGGCATCTTTCTGACAAAGACTACACAACGGCATTGCATTCGGTCAATGTCATGGCACTTGCCCTCCGCTATGCCATTTCTC
>JASFFJ010000326.1:0-8558 GCA_050124355.1 Desulfobacterales bacterium
CCAGAGCTTCGATAACCAGTTTCATTTGGGGCATGGTCGTTGTCAACAGGGCGGACAAACCCAGTATCTGAGGCTTGTGTTCGATTACCTGCTGCACAAAGTTCTCAGCCTTCACATTAACACCCAAATCCACGGTATCGTAACCGACCCCTTTGAGCATGGTCAGCACCATGTTTTTACCGATGTCATGGAGGTCGCCCAAAACGGTTCCGACCAAGATTTTAGCGCTTTTGCCTGTCTTCTTACCGGCAAGATGGGGTTCAAGCACCTTCAGAGCTTCGTTGAGGGCTCTGGCGGAAAGCAGTACTTCCGGAATAAATACACTGCCGTCCTTAAAGCGTTCACCGATGATTTCCATGGCTGAAAGCATACCGGTATTCAGGATTTCTCCGGCATCAATCTCCTGGGCCAACATTTTGCCGACATTGCTCACTAATTTATCGATATCACCGGATAGTACGTTCTGTTGGACCGTCAAAAACAGGTCATCCTTGGCTTCAATCGTTTCGGCCTGCTGCGGACGCTGCCGAATTTCCGGTTTTGCGATTGCCTTTTCCAGACGCTCCTGACTGACGGGATCAAAGCTGCCTGCCTGAAGGGGGAGCATTCCTTCTTTTTCAATCCGTTCGCCGATGTAAAGCAATCGGTCAAAATCTGCATTGGGCGGAGTAGTGTCACCGATGGAAGCGATAAAGTGCGTTCCCGGGGCAATGGTTTTCAAAAGGTGGTCCATATATTTTTTCAAATCGTCCCGGGTAGTGGATTCTTCCAGCAGAAACATTTCTGGGATACCGCCTTGAATCGTCATCTTACCAGAACGGCACCAGCGATCGTAGTATTCTGCAATGTCTATTTTGGTCATGGGGTAAGGGGTGACCGCATCGGCAATATCCATATCACAGCGGGGGATCAGGTCCATCAGTCCCCGGTTTTCACCATCCGGATGGACCATTGTCACAATCCCCGCGGCATGCAGCCTTTGCGCAGCTTTGCGACACCAGGGCAAAATGTCTTTTTCAAAATAGGTTGGATAGGTAATCATATCGTCGACATTAGCGGACCACAGCAAGGCATCTGCCGGCGAGCCGGCCAGAATTCCGATCAGCTGATCGTAAACCGGTTCAAGGGCTTCGACCAGTTCAGCCATTTCCCTTGGGTAGTCATGATAGTGAAGATAAAAATCCGTGGCATCCAACAGGGTTTTCTGTATAAAATGCATGGGGGAAGAACAGGCCAGACCCAATCCCTGGGCCACGGCAATGCCGTCTTCTCCAACGGAATCCTTCCATTGTTTAAAGCGTTCGTATGCCGGCTTCAATTTTAGATTGCCAAACAAATGTGCCAGGGTGTGGTAATCCTCCTTGCATTTGATGGCATGCTCTTTAACCCAGGTGATGGATGCACCCGATTTTTTCATCTCTGCCGTAATCCCATGCCGGACACTGATCGTTCCAACCGCTGTATGATACACTACATGAGTCATGGATTCGTCAGCAGAGGACTCATAGTCAACTTCAGTTTCGATTTCGGAAGAAAACTCAAAATCGTATGGAAACTCCTTCAACCGGTAGAGCCCGATGGCACGATGAATAATATCTTCAGGCTTGTCGGGTTTAAGATATTCAGGGATGACCTTGTGAAGTGGCCAGCCTTCAGCACGGTGGATCTCTTCCACGCTATAACTTCGGTACTTCTCCGGGAGAGTTCCGGCCAAAGATGCGGCATTGTGCCAAAGATCGATGCGGGGAATCCAGGGGAGGGTATCAATCATCTCACCTCGGGCAACCTTAAGTAACCGTTCTCGATGTGTCATTATAGTAGAAATCCTTTGTTTTTTATAAATTAACCATTTCGCCACTAAGACACAAAAACACAAAGAGAAATTTTAGCAAATAGTTTTGCTTCGAGTCTTTGTGTCTTAGTGGCCATTTTTCAGGTTCATACGGGCTGGAATCTTAAGAAGCGTTCAATTACTTTGCTGCAACCATTTCACGGGCCAGCTGAACGGCCTCAACCGCATCGGCACCGAAGCCGTCTGCTCCGATTTCATCGGCAAATCTCTGATCGATCGGCGCTCCGCCGACAATCACCTTTAGCTGGTTTCGGAGGCCGGCCTCATCCAAAGCGGCTATTACTTTCTGCATCTCCGGCATTGTCGTCGTCAACAATGCCGAAAGCCCTAAAACATCCGCCGCCTCATTTTTAACGGTATCTATCAGGTCTTCAATCTTGACATCCACGCCCATGTCAACGATTCTGAAACCGGCTCCTTCCATCATCATTATCACCAGATTTTTACCGATGTCATGCAGATCGCCTTTGACGGTACCCATAACAATGGTGCCGCGATGCTCTGCCTCGCCGGCCGTTAACAGCGGTTTGATGATATCAAGTCCCTGTTTCATGGTCTTGGCAGATACCAGCATTTCCGGCACATAGATGTCACCATCTGCAAAACGTTTGCCGACAATGTCCATCGCGCTGATCAGGGCGTCGTTGATGAGAAGATTCAAGTCAGTGCCGCTGTCCACCGCCTGCTGAACCTGTTCTTCGATTTCTTTGAACTTCCCGCCAACCACCATTTCCCTAATTGTTTCAAGAATGTCTGTCATTTTTGGATTCCTCCTAATGGATTCGAAGCCGATGATACCCTATCTTTTGCGCTATCAAGGGTTCGAAATATATAAATTTCTAATTTAGTTAAATTAGTGTTTTCAGTGTTCAGAGTTCAGTAGGGATTGTCCTACCCGTAGAGATCAAAAAAATTCGTTAAAAAAATCAGCGGCCACCAGCAGAAGTGGTAACGGCTCCTACCAGGGGTCATCCTCATAATCCCAGCTCTGGTGGTGGTCGCTGATTTTATTTGGCCATTAATGAAGGCAACCACAAAGATAAGCTAGGAAACGCCACCGTCAGCGCCAGGGCAACAAATGTCAGCCACAGGTATGGCAAGTTGGCTTTATATATCCGTCCCACGGAAACCTCATCGCCAACCACACTTTTTAAATAAAATATGGACGGACCAAATGGCGGTGAAAGATATGAAATATGCATGTTCATGCAAAATACCACGCCAAACCAGACGATATCGAAGCCTAATTCCTCAATGATGGGAATAAACAAGGGCATGGTCAACAGAACAATGCCGATCCAGTCCAGAAACATGCCTAAAAATATCATGATCAGTTGCATGCCGATTATGATCCCCCACTTGCCGAAAGGAAGCGCCATGACGGCGCTCTGCACAAATTTATCACCCCCGGCCAGGGTGTAGACCCCGATAATGGTCTGGGCACCGAAAAATAGCCAGGCCAACATGGAAGAGATTTTAACGGTTTCGCCCAGGGCATTTTTGAGCATAACCAAATTTAGTCGACCATTTATGATTGCAGTGATAATGGCTCCCAGGCAGCCGATACCGGCGGCTTCAGACGGTGTGGCCACACCGGCATAGATGGAGCCCAAAACCATGGTCGCTAAAATTGCCGGAATGATCAGCCCTTTTAACAGGGCCAATTTCTGCCTGAGCGGAATATCAAGTTCTTCTTTAGGTGCCGCCGGGGCCATTTCCGGTTTGATCCAGGTTGCAATCATGATATAGCCGATAAACAGGGCTGCCAAAATCAACCCCGGTATAATACCGGCGATGAACAGCTCACCGACCGAAGCGCCGGCCGTCATCGCGTACACAATAAAGACCACGCTTGGCGGAATCAGGGTCGCCATGCCGCCGCCGGCACAAATACTGCCCAGTGCGATGCGTTCATCGTACTTTCTTTCCAGCATGCCGGGCAGGGCAATCAGGCCAAAGGTCACGATTTCAGCACCGACAATGCCCACCATGGCAGCCATCAGGGTGCATGAAATAATGGTTCCAATTGCCAGGCCGCCACGAAATCGTCCGGACCAGATATGAACGGCTTTAAATAACTGATCGGCCACGCCGGCTTTTTCCAAAATGGCCGCCATAAAAATAAACAACGGCACGGCCACCAGGGCATAGTTCAGCATCATATGGTAAACCCGCCCGACCATCATAATAATGATTCCCGGACTGAACAGAGCCAAACCGAAGATCGTGGCCGTGGCACCCATCACCCACGCCAAAGGCAACCCCGTGACCAGAAGAGCGAGAAAGGTGATGGTCAGCAGAAGGGTTATCAGTTCGATACTCATAGCCTGCTTCCTTTGACGGCAAAATGAAGGTCGCGAATGAATTTGGCGATTCCCTGAAGCAGCAGGAGAACGACCCCTGCCGTGAGTGCCAGTTTAATGGGGTAAACCGGTGGGTCCCAGGCGGAGCCGGAAGTCTCCAAAACCGACACCGACCGGCGGGCATATTCCGCAGTCGCCCACAAGAACACGCTCATATAGAAAACAAAAAAGACAAATGTAAAAGAATCGATGACCGCCCGTTGGCGGGGCGTCAGCCGTCCGTATATGAGGTCGATTTTAACATGACGATTGGTTTGCAACGCCCAGGCCGCCCCCAGGACATAGATCAGGCCGGAGCCGAAAACCATGCTTTCACTCACCCACAAGGTCGGCAGATGAAATATATAGCGCATTAAAATCTCGTAAATGATGAAACCAACCACGAGCAGAACCAGCCAGCCGGCCACCTTACCCGACCAGATCGAAATCGCATCAATGACGGACAGTATTTTTTTCATCTCTCCCTCTGTAGGTCACGAGCAAAAAAAGCCGGTGAGGCTCCCTTGCCTGGATAACAAATTACATCGTTCGGATTTGGTTCCAACATCAGCTAAAGCATAATTGTAGGTTGGGTTGAATATCCCGATATCTTTTGTTGGGTTTTGTTCCTCAACCCAACCTACTTTCCAGCCATTTTTTGCTGTCAGCGAAACCCAACCAAACGGCCGAAGTTAGAACCGCCTCTATCATACCATGCAGCTTAACAAGCAAACGGCCGCAAAGGACACTGTAATTTCAATAAGTTTCAAAAATTTTAATACATTGATTTCGTCAACCGGTTAGTCGATTAATCCCAGCTCTTTCAGCCAGGCTTTCTGGGAATCGAGCACCTTTTTGGTCATCGGACTTTTTTGGGCGAATTCATCCCAGATTTCTCGGGAGACCATCCGAACGGCGCGAAGGTCTTCATCAGTCCACTGGATAACTTCCACCCCCTGATCTTTGAGCTCTTTGACCACTTTTAAGTCTTCAACAGCAATGCGTTCATAACTGTCCCAGCACCATTCCCGCGTGGCGGTCTCCAGGATGGCTTTGATGTCATCCGGAAGCTTCTCCCACTCCTTCAGGTTCACCGTGAAATCACCAAACGCCATTGAATGGAACCCGGGATAATTTGTATATTTGGCGACCTCATAAAACCCTAAGCGATTGTTCATGGAGGGCGTCGCCCAATCGCTGGTGTTGATGACGCCTTTGTCCAGGGCGGAATAGACCTCCCCGCCGGGCAGCACCACCACGGAGGCTCCCAATTTCTGCATCAGCATTGCAGTCATTCCTTGAGGAACCCGCATTTTGAGTCCTTTAAAATCCTCCATCCGGCGAATCGGCTTGGTGGATACCATGGATTCAACCCCCCAGAACATGAATCCGACCGGATAGGCGTTATATGGTTTGTACATCTCCCTGAGCATCTCCATGCCGCCTTTGTAATACATCCAGGCTTCCTTTTGCCAAGGATGAGAATAGGCGGCGATCATATCGCTGATCGCTGCAAATGCCGGCTCTTTACCGCTGAAATAACCGGGCCACATATGAAAGCATTGGATGATGTTGTCCTGCAGCGCATCCAGGGCCTCGAAAGTCGGCACCAGCGCTCCGGCCGGATAGGGTGTGATCACCAATCGGCCGTTTGTCAGTACCTTGACCCGCTCGGTGAAGTCGACGAATGTTTTATAAGACAATTCTGCTGCGCCCCAGAATGCCTGACATTTCCATTCAATGGGTTTTTCTCCCAAGGCCGGTGACACCAGCAAAGCAAATACGATGACCGCCGTTGTCAACATGGCCGTAAATTTATGTTTCCGGATTCTCATAGCAGTAACCTCCTTATTGTTTGTTCATGATGTTTGTCAAAATCTTCTGGCTGCGCTTTGCAATCTTCGCTTATCTATCACCTCCCTTCCGTCGGCAGTTCCCAGAGTCTCGCGAGTAGGCTAGAGTAACGATTTTTAGAAATTAAAAGACAGAGCGAAGCGATACCACAAATCTTCAATCTTAACTCTTCAATTCCCCGGCGAACCGGAATTCACGCTTGGCCGCAACCGGACAGATACGCCTAGCGGGCTGTTGCGAAATAATCGTCGCGGGCCCTTTGCAACTGCAAAATATTATCGAGCGGCGTCTGGGGCGCGACACCACAGCCCGGGGCTAAAAAATCGGTTCCGTTTTCAAGTGCCTTCCATGCCTCTTGGTAACATTGTTGCGGTGTGCCGGAAAAAAGGGTGGTGGCGGTGGCGACGTTGCCAAACACCCGCACCCCCTTGGCATGAGCGATTTCAAGCGCCTGCTTCAAATTCGCCTTCTCTTCGATACTGATGCCGACAACGCCCGTTTCGCACATCATGGGAATGATCGAATCGGTATTGCCGCAAATATGCATTGTCACCGGACCTTTGACTTGCCCGACGATATCGGAAATAACCGGTTGCACGAATTTCTGCCACATTCTGGGACTTAACAGGGCCGGTCCCGAGGTCGGTTCGGAGATGCAATAATAGTCCGCCCCGCAGTCAAAGGCAAAATTGATGACGTCAATTTCAGCCTGTTTGGTGATTTCCAGTACCCGCTGGAGCTTATCCGGTTCCTTGAAGGTCCACTTCATGAGCCGTTCAACTCCCACCAGGTTGGCCGCGCAGGTAAACGGACCCTCACATAAACCGAATATGGCGACGTCAGCACCAATCTCCGCCTGCAATATCCTGAATTGTTCCTTATAGGCGGGGAATCGACCCCGCTGAAGAAAATTCGATGGGTAGTCCAATCGCTCGATATCATCACCAAAAGGATTGGCCTTGATATAGTACTGTAAATCGATGGCCGGTTCTCCCAAGGTGCAACCGAAGGCTTCGCTAACAGCTGTTATATCCCATCCCATGGCCTTGACCCATTCGAAGCCAGCGTGCTCTAGACCCGCGATCGCCAATTTGGCCATGGCCGCCGGATCGCGATCGGCCAAGGGTCGGGCGGCACCGCATTTTTCCATCAACTCGACCATACCATAGGTTGTGGTGGCGCCAACCGGGGTCATATCAACATCTTTGCCCAACAGCCGGTTCATGAATCTTTTTTTTAGGTTCATTTTGACCTCAGATCACCGGACCGGTGACGTAAATATCCATTGCCTGGACATAACCGGAGATCTCGGCTTTGGTCTTGGTTCCGGACGCCACCGTTTCAATCTCCTCATAAATCCGAGTACCGGCCTGGCCTAAAGACTCCCTGCCATCCATCACCTGGTGAACCGAAAGATCCATGTGGTCCCTGAGGTGACGCCAGGTTTTTTCATTGCCGGTTATTTTGATGACCGGCACAAAGGGAAATCCCTGGGGCGCACCCCGTCCGGTGGTGAAGGTAATCAGGTTGCACCCGGCGGCGGCCAATCCGGTCAAAATCTCCGGTTCCCGTCCGGGTGAGTCCATCACCACCAAGCCTTTGACGTGGGGCGGCCGGCCATACTCATACACGTCTTGCACCACCGCGCTGCCGGCTTTAGCGATCGCGCCCAGGGATTTCTCTTCAATCGTCGTAAGCCCGCCGGCAATGTTACCGGGGGTCGGCTGACCACCACGCATATCCACTCCCACCGCTTTCGCCCGGTTTTCCATGCGCTCGACCAGCTCCAGAATTCTACGGCCGGTCGCTTCATCCTTGGCTTGGGCGGCCAGTATATGTTCCGCCCCAATAAACTCGGTTACTTCACCCATGATGACAACAGCGTTTTCCGCCACCAGTTTCTCCACGACAACTCCCAAGGCGGGATTGGCCGCCAGCCCGGAAGTGGTGTCGGAGCTGCCGCATTTCAAACCCAGCACAATATCACTTGCATCGCATTCCTGCGGCTGGAGTCGGGAGGCCTGGATGGCCATTTCCTGAGCAATGAGCACTCCCTTGGCCGTGGTTTTGGCCGCACCGCCCAATTCCTGGATAAATAGGGTCTGCACCGGTTTCCCGCATGCTGCCACGGCTTCTTGCACCGCGGGCATCTCGGTTCCCTCGCAACCCAGGCCGATTAACAGGACCGCCGCCAGGTTCGGGTTGCAGCCCAACCCACATAAGGTTTCGGTTACCCGGCTAAGATCCGGTGATGTCTGACAACACCCCTGCTGGTGGGTGAATGCCACCGCGCCACTCACTTTGTCGGCAATTCCCTTTGCCACCTCGTTGGCGCAAACCACCGTTGAGATGATCCCCACGTAGTTGCGGGTGCCGACCCGGCCGCCCGGTCTGCGATAGCCTAAGAAATTCATAGTTACACCTCTTCATGGAACGACAAATGACGATTGACGAATTGTGGATGTCGCTCTCCGAGGCGTAGGCGCTAGAACCCCTACTAGCCGGAGGCT
>JASFFJ010000327.1:0-8556 GCA_050124355.1 Desulfobacterales bacterium
TGTCCGGCGATGTCGCTTCCTGGCAGGGTGAATTTGATGAAAAACAATTTGATGAAACTGCAAAGAAAACCTATATGCTCTTAAAGGAGATGGCCCCCAGTCTATGGCGTCAGGGTATGACCTATCCGGAAAATCCCATCCGACTGGCTCACCTGCTGGCCGACGGTGAAGTCGATTTTGCCATTAGTTATCACCCGGCCGAAGCTTCTAAAATGATTCATGACGGTCTGTATCCTGAAACGGTAAGGACCTTTGTGTTTAAAGAGGGGACCATCAGCAACACCCATTTTGTGGCCATACCATTTAACGCCGCCGCCAAAGAGGGCGCAATGGTGGTGGCTGATTTTCTGCTATCTCCCGAAGCTCAGCTGAAAAAAGCGGATCCGGAAGTTTGGGGGGATTTTCCGGCCATCGACATCGAGCGTCTTGATGCAGCCTGGCAGGAAAAATTCAATTCGCTGCCCCGGGGAATTGCGACCTTGTCCAGCCGGGAGCTGCAATCCCACCAACTCCCGGAACCGCCATCGGAGATACTGATCCGGCTTGAAAAAGGCTGGCAAAAACATGTACTAAAGGGAAGATAGCCGTTCATTTGTTCAGTGTTTGGAATTGCAGATCCATATTCGATTTTCAACGTTGGACATTCGTCTTTTAAAACAACCGGAAACCTTTAATTGTTTACACCTGTGAATACGAACACCCAAAGCGTATCAATAGATACCGACGCTCGTACCCGGGCAAGCACCAGCCTTTCGACAACAGGCCTGTTGGTTACCCCTGCATTATTGGTTGTTGTGGTTCTATTCGGTGGCGGACTCGTGCTGGGATTAATTCAAAGTCTGGCGCATTTTACGGCTGCCGAACCGAACAGAATGACATTTGAGCATTTTGCAAACGTACTTTCTGATCCGGACTTTTTGCACAGCTTAACGTTGACGTTGTATGTGTCGGCAACTTCCACCGCCATCGCTGCTGTCCTTAGCATTTTGTTGGCCCTGGTTTTGATTTCCCTTTCGGCGAAATATCGTTTCGTTCATTTTATTTTCCAGATCCCATTGACGGTGCCGCATCTGGTAATTGCTGTCGCCGTCGTATTTATGCTGTCGCCCACCGGGGTTTTCTCCCGCTTGGCTCTCAAGTTGGGTCTCATCGATTCATCTGCTTCCTTCCCGTTGCTGATTAACGATCACCGCGGGGTCGGTATTATACTGGCGTATGTTTGGAAAGAAATCCCTTTCATCACCTTGATGATCCTTTCGGTGCTGCGCAACAGAGGCGTGGAATTGCTCGAGGTGGGCCGAACACTGAAAGCGGGTCCCTGGCAGAGGTTTCGCTATATTACCCTGCCGACCATTTCGCCCAGCTTGGGCGCCGCCTGTTTGATCGTCTTTGCTTACACCTTCGGTGCCTTCGAAATACCCTTTCTTTTAGGGCAAACCTATCCCATGATGCTACCGGTGTGGGCGTATAAAAATTACAGTGATGTGGACCTGCTGGCCAGGCCTGAAGGCATTGCCACCGGTATAATTATTGCCGGGATTATCATTGTTGCCATCGTGCTTTCCCAGGTCCTGATCCAGGCTGCCAGACGTCGCGGGGCGGTATTGTGAGACCAATCAAGCAAAATGTCATTTCCGCAGCGGTAATTGCGACGGTTGGGCTGCCGTTTGCAGTTTTGCTGATCTGGTCTTTTTCCAACAGCTGGTTTTACCCGGAATTGTGGCCCCGGCAATGGGGAATTAGAGCCTGGAGTTACGTGTTCGGCACCGCCGGTTTTCAGATTATGGCCGCACTGGTCCAGAGTGTGCTGGTTGCCGTGGTAACCGCCGTGATCTCAGTGGCGATCGGCATACCTGCAGGCAGAGCACTGGGATTGTATGAATTTAAGGGTAAAGATCTGATATCCGTCATATTGACCCTTCCGGTGATCGTACCCCCGCTGTGCGTGGCCATGGGACTGCATCTATGGTTTATCAAACTGGGATTGGCTTCAACCTTTTTAGGGGTAGTTCTGGTACATCTGACATTTTGTCTGCCCTATTCGGTTTTCGTCTTGTGGGGCGTCTTCTCAAATTACAATCCGGACTACGAAGGGCAGGCTCGCTCACTGGGTGCCTCCTCGTGGAAAGCTATTGTCCGGGTAATGCTGCCGCTGACGTTTCCCGGCATCGTGGTCGCCGCTTTATTCTCATTTCTATTGTCCTGGAGTCAGTATCTGAGCACCCTGATTATCGGCGGCGGCAGGGTAACAACCCTGCCTATTTTACTGTTTGCGCTTATGGGCAGCGGCGACCGGCCCGTGGCCGCTGCGGTGAGCATCGTTTTTGTGGCACCGGCGTTTGTTGCGCTGTTATTCAGTGCCCGGTATCTGGGTGGAAAAAGCATTGCAGGGATACGATAATGGGCGATCTGATTTTGAAAAATCTTACCATCCACTATGGCGGCGAACCGATTGTCAGCGATTTGAATCTTGAGGTCCGGAATGGTGAGATGGTCTCGCTGCTGGGACCCAGCGGTACCGGTAAAACCACGGTGCTCAAAACCATTGCCGGCCTGATTAAGCCGTCAAAGGGCGAAATTTTCATCGACGGTCAACCCGTCCATGACCTGGCCCCCGAAAAGCGCAGTGCCGTCATGGTGTTTCAAAAAACCTTGCTGTTTCCGTTTCTAAATGTGGAACAAAATATTGCGTTCGGCTTACGAATGCAGGGGCACAAGGATGCCGAGGCCAAACACCGGATAGAACAGATCTTGCAGTTGACGGAGCTTACCGGCCTGGGGCGACGCAAAGTTCACCAACTGTCCGGCGGGCAACAGCAGCGGGTGAGTCTGGCCAGAGCCCTGGTTCTCAAACCGGCCGTTCTGCTGCTCGATGAACCGCTGAGCAATCTGGATGCAATTCTGCGCCAGCAGATGCGGGAATTAATTCAGGACATCCAGGCTGAGACCGGCATCACCACGCTTTTCGTCACCCATGACCAGGCCGAGGCCTTGATGATTTCCCACCGGGTGTGCCTGCTGTTAAATGGACGGCTGCGTCAGACTGGCAAACCGCGGGAGCTGTTTTATCTGCCGGCCGATCCCGAGGTAGCTCGTTTTTTCGGCGGCTGCAATTTTATCCAGGGCAGGGTAAAAGATGGTGTTTTCCGCTCGGAGTTTTGCAACGTTCCGGCACCGCAGGCAAACGGCAACGGTCATTTGCGAACGGCTACCATCCGCCCGGAAGACATTTTGCTGTCTGCTGATGCAAATTATGATCTGCACGGAACAATAGCCAAAACGACTTTCGAAGGCAGCGCCACCCGAATCTGGGTAAATTGCCGGGAAAACCGTTTTGTGGTTCTGACCTCCGACAACAATTACACACCCGGCCAGAACGTCCGCATCCATCTGCCGCCCGATAAAATCCGGATTTTTCCTTGCGAGACGGAATCAGTTTGATAATTTCAGGGCTCCTGACCTCAATTGGAAAAACTTCTCTGGAGGCCCTGATATCTAAGGAACATACAAAATTTGCAGTAAAAATATGCGTAAATATTTTACGACACATCAGTAGTTCTGAATTTGGACACGGATTTGCGCAGATCTCCATGGATCTTAAATAATGACAATGAATTTGATGAATGACATGTTGCCCAGAGTGTCCGCTTATCTGGCCCATAGAGACTGGGAAGACGTACCCGTCATGAAGGGCCGTCAATTTTCGGTCAGTCCGCTGGCTCAAGGGGAGTACAACCTGAACTATTTGATTTCTTCAGATTCTCTCCAACTCGTTTTTCGGGTCAATATCGGGACCCAGATTAATCGGGATGATCAAATCACATATGAGTACAACGCCTTGGAGCTGTTAAAAAAAAGCGGGGTGACGCCCAGGCCTTTTTTTGTCGACGATACGCGGAAATTTTTGGACAATGGGATTTTAATCATGGAATACCTGCCGGGCCAATCCATGGATTACCGCCGTGATCTGTGGGATGCGGCCGGACTTTTTACAACCATCCATCAAATCGCCGTACCGGAGGAGAAAAACCATCTCATCCGCGAGGAAGCACCCTTGACCTTGATCTACGAGGAGTGCGCCGGACTTCTGCAACAGTACTTTGATTCGAGTCTGGCTCAACCTGAAATCCGGGATTATCTGATGGGTTTAATAGACTGGGCTAAGGACGCCCGGTCCCAGGAAATCTTTTACCAGCAAGATCCCTGGCCCTGTATCGTCAACACGGAAGTCAACTCAGGCAATTTCATTGTCAACCGTCAGCAGCAAACGATTCATCTGGTCGACTGGGAGATGCCCCGCTGGGGAGATCCCTCCCAGGACCTGTGTCACTTTTGTTCTCCTCTGACGACCCTCTGGAAAACAAACTGGAGGATGACCAAAGAAGAAAAACGCAGATTTATAAATACCTATCAGCGGCAATTGCAGGATCGACATCTGCGGGATACCTTGATGGAACGGGTAAGACTGCGCGACCCCTTTGTTTATCTGCGCGGAATCTCCTGGTCCGCCATGGGTTGGGTGGCGTACCAGACCCGGTTTTCAGGCATGAAAAATCCGGATACCTGGGCCAAATTGCAGCAATACATGAATCTTGAATTCATTCGCTCCCTGTTTGATCCATTTGTCAAAAAATAAATTTTACCGCTTTTGCGGCCGTACGCTTAGTAAAGGAACCGGGCAGCGGCGGAATACTTTTTCAGCAGTTGACCCGAAGAGAACATCAACTAAATCGCTGCGCCCTTTTTGTCCCATAACCAACATATCGGCGCCCTCATCCTCGATGGCACGGATTAATTCCTGAAAGGGCACCCCAACTTTGAAAACCTTTTTGATCGGCAGATGAACGCAGCCGATTTCTTCGATTAATTTCTCCATCTGCCGGGTACGGTCCGCTTTGACCCTGGATTCATATTCCTGCGCCGTTTTCTCCATATATTTTTCAATGTTGCGGTCAAACTGTCCCTCAGCAACTTTCAGAAGGGTATCGATTTCTTTTTTGTTGATGATGTTTGCAATAATCAGATCGGCCTGTAATTTTTCGGCCAGAGCGACCGCACATTCCAGGGTCTCCTTGGAATATCTCGAAAAGTCACAGCCGACCATGATTTTATGAAAACGTTTCATTGCTTTCCTCCATTATCAATTTCTGTCAGGTAAAATAAACGGGGTCGAAGCCAGCTCCGGTGGCCATACGGTTTCGAACCTACCATCAATGATCTGTAACACCAAGGTGTTGATGCTGTTTTGCCGTTCGAAGTCTTCATACGTGTAAAACTTTACCGGCGCAAATGGGGTGATAATATAGGTTCGATTTAAGGCCTCTCTGATGGTTTTTGAACTGAAAGACGTTGCCCGCTTTAAAGCATCGGAAGCCACAAACAGCGCCGAATAAGCTTCGGCTCCGTGATAGTCCGGTGATTTGCCATAACGTTTCACATACTCGTCGTAATACGCTTTGGCCCCGGAATACAGCACGTGCTCAGACCACAAAGATACGGTCAGTAAATGATTGGCAGATTTTCCCGCCCTTTGGATAAATTCTTCCAAGGTGAATCCGCCGGCGCCGCCAATGAGCAATGAACTCAGCTTAATGTCCCGGATCTCTTGCACCAGCATCACCGCATCCTCGAGATAGGAAATCATGTAGATTACATCCGGCGGTTCTTCCGTCAGGGACGCAACCAGGGAACGGAAATAGCCCGGGTTGATCCGTTTTGTATCATAATCGATTTGAGCCCGTATATCGATTGCCTGATCCTGACAGAATTCCGTCATCCTCAGAGCCCCATTGGTTCCGAACATGCTGTTTTCGTATATAATCGCCATGGATTGAGGTTTAAAATTATTGACCAGAAAATCCTCCAGACCTTTGGTATATTCGCTGATCGGCGGATTCAGGCGGTAGATGTTTTTCCACCCTTTTTGAGTGATTTTATCGGCCGAAGCAGTGCAAATGAGAAACGGCAAATCTTTTTTTTGCGCAAGCTTCGCCATCTCGTAAGTCGGGTCACTGGCATAACCGCCGACCAACATCACCGGCTTGGCAGCGATCAATTGATCAAAGGCGGATTTTACGGAGGCGACTTGCCCTTTGTCATCAGCAAATACGATATTGACAGGCCGGCCATTGATGCCGCCGGCTTCATTAACAGACGCCTGCGCCATTTCAAATGAATTTTTCATCATCGTGCCGAATTCTTTCAGATTACCGCTGAGCGGAAGTGGAACCCCGATAATGACAGGCTCCTGTGACGCTTCTGCCGCAGATAAAGATACCGCCGCAACGATCGCAAAGACGATAAATATCAGTTGCTTGAATTTGTTTTTCATCTTTATCTCCTTCTGTTTTGTCATTTGTCACAGCTCATTTACAAGCGATTCATATCAACGACCCCTAGTGTGCGCCGGAGCCCATGTGTTGAGCCCATTCGGGAAACACACTCGGATCAACGGAAAATATTGCTGTTCCGATGATATAAAACAAGGTGGTAATGACAAGAACACCGATGATGTTGATAGCGACGCCCACCCTGGCCATTTCTGCAATTTTGATTCGCCCACTGCCGAAGACAATCGCATTGGGTGGGGTTGCCACCGGCATCATGAAAGCGCAGGATGCGGAAAGGGTTGCCGGGATCATCAACAACAAAGGATTGGCCTTCATGGCAAAGGCAACAGACGCTAAAATCGGCAGAATCATTTCCGTGGTGGCGGTGTTGGATGTCAGCTCCGTTAAGAAGGTCAGACCGAAGCAGATGAACAGGATCATCAGGATCGGAGACATGCCAGCCAGTCCAGCAAATTTATTCCCGATCAAGGTCGACAGCCCGGTCACCTGAAAGCCCTTCGCCAGTGCAAAACCGCCGCCAAAAAGGATGACAATGTTCCAGGGAATATTTTTGATCACATCAGGCCCCATAATGGTGGCCGTCTGCGCATCTTTGCTGCGGGTCGGAATCAAAAACAATATCATGGCCATCACCAAGGCCACGGTGCCATCGTCAATTAGCTTGGGATAGGGGATCAGTTGAGACCACCCCGGAATGGACAAAAATCCCAGGTTGAGTGTCTTGCGGAACACCCATAGGAACGCGGTCAGAAAAAAGACAATCAGCACGGATTTTTCTTCGAAACTCATCGACCCCAATTCGTGGTATTCTTTATCGACAATGGACCGGTCCACCGTGATTTCAGCCGGAACACGGAAAAATATCTTGGTGAGGACCAACCAGACAATACCGATCATGACAATCGATATCGGCAACCCCATAATAAACCAGGAGCCAAAGGCGATCGGTTCAGCTTTGGGAAAGGTAATTTCAAAAATCCGTGCAAATGAAAGATTCGGAGGTGTTCCCACTAGGGTGGCGGCCCCTCCCAGCGAGCAGGCATAGGCAATGCCGAGCATCAGAGCGACCGTGAATTTGTGGGTTTTTTCCTCATCGAATTTGGCTTCCATTTGCGAAACAATGGCCAAACCAATGGGAACCATCATAATCGCCGTGGCGGTATTGGATATCCACATGGATAAAAATGCGGCCGCCGCCATAAACCCCAATATAATTTTGGAAGGCCCGCCCCCGATGAGACGGATGATAAAAAGTGCGATGCGCCGGTGCAATTGCCACTTTTCCATGGTCAAAGCGATCATAAAGCCGCCCATAAACAGAAAAATAGTGCTGTTAATATAGATTGGCGCGGTGGCTTTGCCCTTTAAAATCCCCAACAGCGGGTAGAGAAGCATCGGCAACAGCGCCGTCGCAAAGAGCGGTATAGCGTCCGTGATCCACCACACTGCCATGAGGATTGCCACGGCAGCCATTCGGGTAACAATGGGCTTTTCTGGATCAAGATCAAAAAACAGTATCATGATAAAAAACAATGCGGGTCCCAAATACAATCCGATCACTTGGGACGTGCTCCTTGTCGGTCCCGATTTTTCTTCGTGCATGACCAATCCTCCTTTCAGGAATCGATAATTAAAAATTTTTGTTCGTCATCGCGCTCATCTGCGAATGCGGTTGATGGGGGCAATTGATTGAATATTCAATCCCTGCTTGTCTGGGTGAGATTCAGCGCCTTGTAAATGGTTCCCAGCAGATCTCTTTCATCAAAGGGCTTTTGAAAAAAGGCTACAGCCCCCGCCGCCATCGCCGTTGTCTCGGCCATACCGTTTTCATGGGCGGTGATAAATACGACGGGGATTGCACGGCCTGAGGCCGCCAAATGGTTCTGTAATTCCAGACCCGTCATGCCGGGCATCCGTACGTCGAGGATCAGCAGGTCAGGATCCTTCGTTTGATCCTCATCTAAAAATTTTTGTGCCGAACCGTATGTTTTCACCTTAAATCCAGCCGACTCTACCAACCGGCCCAATGCCATGCAGACTGATCGATCATCGTCGACAATACAAACGGTTGGGCCGCTCTGGTTCACAATTCACCTTGGTTTAACCTTATGGTTTTCATATCTGAATTCGGGGAGTGGACTCTAAAAATGGATTATTTTCAATGGTGCACGAATAACAGTTACCTAATTTTACGACACTTCAGTAG
>JASFFJ010000328.1:0-8541 GCA_050124355.1 Desulfobacterales bacterium
CATAGGCGATTGAAGCGATCGAATCACGTTCCAGGGAACAGATTTCATCGGGACATTCATCCGGCAATTCTTCGTAGATGGTGTACTCATTGCTCCGGGCAACCCGGTGGATGATACTGCTTTTGTCCAGAACGCTGACTTCTTTGCAAGCATCTTCCGATAATCCCCGGCAGAAGCGCAGGTAGTATTTTCCATCTTCATCGAGCATATAGATACAAATGCCATCGGCAGACAGGAATTTTAAGAGCTCTTCGACGGCCTGGTTGATTCTGGATTCTAGATCTGCAGGGGCATTCAAGGCGCTGTATATGGTGCAAAGCGTACTTAGCTCCCTGGTATGGTATTCCCGTTCTTCTTCAGCTTTTTTATCTTCGGTTTTATCCCAAAGGGTTTCGATGGCCCCGACGATGGAGCCGTCCTGACCCTTTATGGGAGCAGCAGTAAACCAGCACCATTTGCCATTTTCCCCCAAACGGGGGAAAAAGACTTCGGCTTCATAGGCCTCCTCAATCAAGGCGGACTTACGCCATTTTCCACCATATAATTTCTGGATTTCATCCTCACTGATTTGATCCAATATCACATCCGCCATGGTGGGGCGCTCTTCACCCCAGAATGGCGTCGACTGCCGGGTGGTTCCCACCATTGTCGCCGCCGGAGCGCCCGTGAGCATTTCCATCGCTTTATTCCAATGAGTAAGAATATGCTCTTGGTTTAGTACAAAGGTTGGTATGGTGCTGCCCTCAATAATCTGAGAGAGGGCGATTTCGCTTTCGATCAACTCGCGCTCAATTTCGACATAGCGATTGCTTCTATGGGTAATGACGTCACCCAAGCGGTCAGCGAATTTTTCGAACAGGGCATTGATCTCATGGGTGGTGTCCTTGTGCCGGCCTAGTGCTTTTAACGCTTTTCTTTTTTCCGCTTCAACCCGGAGTGATGTCCATATGGTTCTGGACTCGACATGGTCGATCAGCTTCACGTTGGGAGGTTTTGTCGTGTTGATTGTCATACCTAGTTTATCGTCGGCCGTCAGTTCCATTATTATCTGCAAATTTTCCAGATCAAAAAGCTCTTTGTAATCGCTAGTGGTGAATATCCCCTTGCGAGCGGCATACAACAATCCTTTTGCCTGGTCATCTTGATCGGCGACGCCTAAAATCGAGGGACGTTGGTCCTCAAAATCTTCACTGTGAAGCAACTCAATCAAATTTTTGCAAAATCTGCCGCCGCCCACAATGGCGATTTTAGATCTCAGCAGCTCATCTATCATTCGAGTTCACCTTTAAAAGAAGACCAGATTGACCAAAACGAAGACCGGGATTAAAAAGATTAGAGAATATTTCAATATATAACCAAAAAAGCTCGGCATCGGCGTGCCGGCTTCTTCGGATATGGAGCGAACCATGAAATTCGGTGCATTGCCTATGTAGCTGCAGGCCCCGAAAAAAACCGCTCCGGCAGATATTGCTTTGAGGTAGATGGCATTTTCCGTCATCAGCAAGGGCACCGCCTCGGCCTCGGTCAGGCCGGCATAAAAGCTTCCGAGCGCGGTGTTGAAAAAAGTAAGGTACGTCGGCGCATTGTCCAGGAAACTGGATAGTGTACCGGTAACCCAGAAGTAGTGGAAGGGCTGGGTTACACCGTTTACCAGAAATGCCAGAGCACCATCGGATCCCGCCTTTAATATCAGCAGACAAGGAATCATGGTAATAAAGATTCCGATAAACAGATATGCGACTTCGACGATGGGAAACCAGGTGAAGTCATTGTCCTCGCGCAGGCTCCTTTTAGTTGTTACCAGGGATAAGATCCCCATAACGATTAAAAGAATATCCCGCGCCCAGTCCTGTACGGCCCTGTGGACACCAAAGGTATTGACTTCACCCCAGTCGACGATGCCACTCATCAGAACGAAGCCGACGATCCCTGCCAGAAACAGAAAATTGTGGATACCTTCCAATTTTAACGGCTGTTTGATCTCGTCTTCTTCCGGCGCTGAAACGCCCTCCTTGCGATAGTGATAGGTGTCAAGAATAAAATATATCGCCAGAAGCAGAATGACAACCAACATCATATGGGGCAGGATATTAAACGTCCAGAAAAATGATACCCCGTGTAGAAATCCTAAGAATAATGGCGGATCTCCCAGCGGGGTCAGTGATCCGCCGACATTGGCTACCAGAAATATGAAAAAAACCACCATGAAGGTTCTGTTCTTGCGGTAGTTGTTGGCGCGTAGAAAAGGGCGAATCAGTAGCATGGCGGCGCCGGTTGTACCCATCCATGACGCCAAGGTCGTTCCGATGATGAGCATGATCATATTGACGACGGGAGTCCCTCGCAGCTTGCCGCGCAGCAGAATACCGCCGGAAACCGTATACAGTGACCACAACAAGATGATAAAGGGAACGTAATCTGCCAGAATAATGTGAAGAATTTCGTACAGAGCATCGCCTTTAAATACGATCAGAAACGGAAGGCCAAGGCTTGCTGCCCAGAATGCGGAAATTTTACCGAAGTGATGATGCCAGAATTCAGCCATGAGCAGGGGACACAGGGCGATTGACAGGAGCATACAAGCAAAGGGAATACAACTCCAGAGCGGAAGAATTTTACCCAAATTGGCATGGTTTCCACCATGGTGGCCGCCGGCTTGATCGTGGTCAGTGCCGGCGTGGCCATCCTCATGGGGTTCTGTTTTGGCAGGATCGGTTTCTGCCGGTTGATCCGCTGAAGCCATGTACAGCAACGGTTGAACCGTGCTCGTCTTATCAGATGCGACTGCTGAAACAGAAAGTGTCAGGACTGTAACAATAATCACTACCGCAGCATTTGCTAGGCATTTCATGAGGGCGTTTCCGTAATCAAATTAATGGTCGGGTAAACGTTCAGTTTAGAATTCTGATAAATACCGCTGAAAAGTCCCACCGCAGGCGACTGGATTTATACGATGCCGGCAAAACGGATAGCACATTACCAGAGTTTCACGCGGTTTAAAAGCAATTTTTTCATGCCTCCATCATCGAATATGGTTTGACGCCAAGCACATATTCCACTATATTTACGCCGTCCGTCAGAATGGCGCTTATGAGCAGTTTTAAACTGTGATCATTTCACGTTTGCCGGCTCCTTTTAAACCGAGTTGGTAAAAAATATGGGAGGTCGGGCCGAATGAGATTGATTCTATATTTTATGCTTGTCGTAATCCTTTTTTCTCTTACCGTCGTCGGTTTTACTGGTGCCGAAGTAAAACCTCCGGCCGAGGGGGGTATGTTACCGGATATTATTTTGCGCGTGCCCGACACCCCCGAACTTCAACAGTATTTAGGCGTTAGCGGGAAAAAAAACTTCACCATACCGGAAATTGAAGCCGAGGTGGTGCTTATCGAAATTTTCAGCATGTACTGACCGTTTTGTCAGAAGGAGGCTCCTTCTGTAAATGAAATGTTTCGAAAAATTGAAAATAACGATAAGTTGAAAGGAAAAGTAAAGCTCATTGGCATTGGTGTGGGCAATTCGGCCTTTGAAGTCGCACAATTTAAAAAAGTTTATAATATCCCATTTCCGTTGTTTCCCGACGGCGATTTCGTCATTCACCAAATGTTGGGTGAAGTGAGGACCCCTTATTTCATAGGATTAAGAAACCTGAATGACAGTACCCACCGTATTTTTTATTCTAAACTTGGCGGTGCCGGAGATGCTGAAACCTTATTGCGAAAGCTTTTAGAGAATTCAGGGCTGGAATAGACGGGTTGCGGGTTACGAGTCACGGGATGCGGGTTTCGAGTTGCGAGTTGCGGGTTTTTCGATTTGGGATTTTGGATATGGGATTTTCGATTTTTAGTACATAGTGTATAAAGAAGAATTCCAACATCCGTAATCTGTTGTTGGTTATTTGTTCTCTGACATCTGACGTCTGTCATCTGTCAAAGGAGGTACGATATATGAAAACAGCAAAAGGGCTTTTTGGCGCGGTCTGTATTTTGATGATTTTTCTGATTGGTCCCGCCTTTGGCGGGTCTGCCGCATTCAAAAACAACATCTATGATCCGGGGAAACTCAAGCCCATTGACAGCAAATTAAAGGTAAGCGTCGGGGATGTTGCGCCGGATTTCACGCTGCCCTCCGTTGGCGGTCAAAAAATCAGACTGAGCCAGTACAGAGGGAAGAAAAATGTGATGATATCCTTTGTTCCGGCCGCCTGGACGCCGGTCTGCTCAGATCAGTGGCCGGGATACAACATTGTCAACGAAATGTTTGACGAAAACGATGCAATCCTTCTTGGTATCACGGTGGACAACATCCCGACGCTTCATGCCTGGACGCAGCAGATGGGTGATTTGTGGTTTCCGATCCTATCGGATTTTTGGCCCCATGGTGCGGTCGCCGATAAATACGGCGTTTTACGTTCCGATGGCGTTTCCGAAAGAGCGCTGTTTTTTATCGACAAAGAAGGCATCATCCGGGATATCCGGGTAAACGATATAAATAAGCGGCCCGATCTGGCCTATTGTGCGGCCAATTTAGAAAAAATGCATAAAAAATAGTACCGAGTTACGGGTTGCGGGTTGCGGGTTCATCCTTTACGGTTCTTGATCAATTACACCCTGTTTAAATGGTTCAAGCTGAGGCCATGCCTGACTTCTCGAACAGCGAAAGTTTATTGTGAACATAACCTCAATAAATAACATTTTCATTCGTTCAGTGATTCTGGCAATTGTAGTTTTCAGCGGGATTAGCGCCCAGGCCGGCGTCGGTGTTAACGTCAAACGTATCGACGATGCGAGGTTGAACGAAATAATATCGGCTGATGACAACCGACTGGTGCTGAGCTTCATGGCGGCTTGGTGCGGGCCCTGTATCGATGAACTGCCTGCTTTAAACAAACTTCACAATAGATATAAAGACCGGGGTCTTCAAATCGTCGGCATCAGCATCGATTTAGAGGGTCCCGGTGCGATGCAGCCGATTGTTAAGAAACTGAAAATCGAGTTTCCGATTTACTGGTGCGGCGAGAGGGCAATCGATAAATTTAAATTAAATGCTATACCGATGTTGCTGTTCATCAGACAAGGCGAGGTGATTGAACGGTTGGGCGGTAACAGACCGGAAAAATTTCTGGACCAGAAAATCCGGGAATTCTTAAAGTAATGATACCAAAAAAAATAAAATGGATGTTGGCCGTGGTTGCGCTATGGTTTCTCGCTTCGGCCTGGTCGTGTGGTGAGATCCCGGCCAAGGAATTGGCCTCGACTGCTTTGGAGAAAGAAGAACTGGTGCGGGTAAACATCCAAAAACTGATTGTTGACCCGGCAACTCAAAATCCCGTGGTTATACTCTCAGGTCCGGACAAGAGTCGTGCCCTATTTATTTGGATTGGTCCTTCCGAGGCACGTGCTATCTATGCTGAGTTGCAGGGGAACAAGCATTTTCGCCCGCTCACCCACGATTTACTTGCCGGCGTCATCAACGAGTTCAATAGTGTGGTTCGCCGAATCGTTATTACCCACGTCAAGGAAAATGTATTTTACGCAACCATCCTCCTCGTAAAAGATGACAGCCTGATTGAGATCGATGCCAGACCGAGTGACTCTCTGATCATGGCCTTAAAGTTCAAGGCTCCTGTATTCGTTGCCAAAAAGTTATTTGAGCAATTGGCCCTGCCCATGGAAGATAAAGCCGAGATCGGGGACGAATACGGGTTGTCCTTGCAGGAACTCACGCCCGAATTGTCAGAATATTTGTCATATTCAACGAAACGAGGTATTATGGTTTCCGGCATACGCCAAGGAAGTCAGGCCGCCAAAGATGGCTTGGAAACGGGAGATATTATTGTCGATATCGGAGGTCAGGCCATCGAAAATGTATTTTCCATGAAGAAGGTATATGCGGAAACCAATGAGCCTGTAGACGCCAGAATCTTTAGAAATTCCGGTTTCATGACATTGACACTCCACCTTCCTTGATAGGCAGGCGCTAAAAAATTGTATGATCGATACTCAATTTAGTGGCACTGGGTATCTGGTATTTAGCCTTGGTATTTATCGGAAATCGGCGTAAACCCCTATATTGCAACGTTAGGATAAATTGTATATGTCTTCGTTAGATAAAAATAAAATACGAGAAAAATGTTCCTATACCCTTATCTGATACCTAGTGCCAAATATCTCTTCAATTGAGCTCGACTCAATTGAGGGTGTCATCTTCACGCACCGATATAAATTCCTTTCTCCACTCTTTTAATCTTCCCTTGTTTGTATGTTCTAAAAAGGATGTTACGCACTTTTTTTTGATTGAAGCCGGTCTTTTTAATCAGGGTCGGCGCATCGACACCTTTTTTCGACCTCCTTATAATTTTTAAAATTGCGTCAGTGGCCGTCGGTGGGGCGGCCTTCTTTGCCAAGGCGTTCTTTACGGGGGCTTTTTTTGCAGCGATTTTTTTTGTCGGTTTTGCTGTTGATTTTTGGTCCTTTTCAACAGCCTTCATTATTCTGTCCAGGGTTTTCGAAAGTGATTGGATGTTCCGGTTTAAGGTTTTCAAATCCTGAGCAATTGTCATCGTTTTTTTCTCCTTTTCAGTTTGAGAATTTTGGTAACAATATCTTTGAAAATTAAGACTGCACAAGTAATCCTGACGTTGCAACATTGGGAATTACTGTGCCGGTGAATATTACTTCCTACAGCTTCTCACATTTTTCTTACTATTTCAAGATAATAAATACTACTGCTACCTGAGTGATGGCTATAGACAGATTTGCCTTGTTGATTTGTGGCGATTCTATGATGAACCGGAGCTATTAATGACTCAATTCATAAGCCACCCCGCCCTTTGGCGGGATGAGAATTGAAAAGGTTCTATCGTTACCGGGAGAACACACAAAATTGATTTAAACTTGGCCGCTGCCGGTGGCTTATGAATTGAGAATCAGCGACCACCAGCAGAGCGTGCTCCCGGCCCCTTCGAGGGGCCATCCCCATACCCCCAGCTCTGCTGGAAGTCGCTGATTTCGGTTATCGCATTATATAACTGGTCGACCGTATAAAAATCGCTTTTAAATATCTGCTTGCCGGTTGGAGAAAAAATTATCAGTAGTGGGATGGTTAAATTGCCGACCTCCCTGAGCTTTGCTTTTCCGGTGGGATTGTTTCCGGTGATATCTACCTTCATCGGCAGGATGTCCTCACGGGCAAGAAGTGTTACGATCTTTGGATGATGCAAAACTCCCTGTTCAAGCGCCTTGCAGTTCAGGCACCATTCGGCAGTGAAATCCATCACGATGATTTTTCGATTGGCGATTGCCGCTTCAAATCGTGGCGGGGTGTAATATGCCCAATCAATCGGCCCCTGATCGGTCAGCCGCACTGCACCCCAAATCGACAGGGCGATAAACAGCAGGCCGGCCCCGGTAAAAAGCGTTCTTAATTTTGGGCTGGATGTGATCTGAAGTGTTCGATAGGCCAGCCAGCTACCGGCGGCTATGCTGCAGAACATAACCGGCCACCAGAATATTTTGCTTGGAGGGGTAGGCGGGGTGGAAAAAAGCGATACCAGACCAACTCCGATAAAATAAGCCGCTGCCGCCAGCATGAAAAGTCCCATGACTTGTTTGATTAACACACTGGCGGGTCCCGTTTTCGGCATTTTATCAACCAACGCTGGTGAGGCGGAAAGCACCAGGTAAGGTAACGCCATTCCGGTGCCGATGGCGGCAAATGTCGCCAATGTTGTCGCCGCTGCTTGGGTCGCAGCCCAGGCAGCCGCGGCACCCATAAAGGGTGCCGTACAGGGTGTCGACAGGATCGCTGCAAGTATTCCCAAACCAAAAGAGCCATGGAGGGTATTTTGTTCCGGGTTGATCATGTAGATAAAATTAGGCAGCCGCATGGAAAAAAAACCGAACATGCCGGTTGCCATGGTACCAATTATAAGCCCTACTAGGATGGTTATCGCAGGATACTGGAACAGCTGATTGGTGGCGCTGAAACCGCTGACCAAAGCAATCATGATTCCCAATGCAATCCAAAATATCAGGACTCCCAAAAACATTGCCAGTCCCAGCATAAAGCACTGTTGGCGATCTTTTGCCGCATGTGACAGACCGATAATTTTTATGGGGATCAGGGGCAATACGCATGGCGTGAAGTTGAGCAGCATACCGCCCAGAGCGGCGGTAAGAAGCAGCAGTGCTATGCCCAGACCGGATGAAATGTCTATTGAAAAAGTCCAGCCGAAAAGATCAAATCCAACCCTTCGGGAGTGCTCGGCCGTTGGGACGACATCATCGCCGGCAAATAATTCCCGGTTGATTTCTGATATGGACGCACCGCTTTCGGCCACTGCAAGTGATTCCTCAAGCTTGACTTTTTTGGGAAACAGACAGTAGTCGGCGGCACAGGCCTGGTATTCAAATTCGAGTTCGAGGCCGACTTTCCCCGGCTTGAGTGTTTCTTCCAGCTTGATCGGCAGATAGATGACGGTTTTTCCTTTAAAGGACAGCAATTCCCCGGTGGCATATTGCGCCTTGACCGGAACGGCCC
>JASFFJ010000329.1:0-8533 GCA_050124355.1 Desulfobacterales bacterium
GAATCACCATGGGATTGGTTGGGGTCATGACCAGCCTTGTCATGCTGGCCTTTTTTCTCAACCTTGTTCCTGACAGAAACAGTGCCGTCAGGCAAGGCCGTGCCGCCCTGGCAGAAGCTATCGCCGTGTACAGCACCGCGCTGGTTAAAACAGCCAAAAGTCAGCGTCTGAGAGACGACTTCAACCTGTTGGCCGAGCGGAACAAAAACCTGCTTTCGCTGGCGTTGCGTCACAAGAACGGAGATCTCCTCGTCGCCACCGGCGATCACGTTGACCGCTGGGAAGAGATGACCGGTGAATATTCCAAGGATTCACAAGTCAGGGTCCCCATATGGGCCGGTGAACAAAAATGGGGACAACTGGAGATTCGTTTTGAACCGCTGTCAAGCGACGGATTCTGGAGCGGTTTACTTAAAAATCCAATGATGCAAATGACACTCTTCATGGGGCTGGCGGGTTTTGTGCTTTACTATTTTTATCTTGGGAAAGTGCTTCGCCAGTTGGATCCATCCCAGGCGATTCCCGGCAGAGTTCGGGCAGCACTGGACACCATGGCCGAAGGTCTTCTCATACTGGATCGCAAAGAGCAAATTGTACTCGCCAATGCGGCATTTTCGTCCATGATTGATAAATCGGCCGATGGCCTGCTCGGCTACCGGGCCGGGGAATTGCCGTGGATAGACACTGATGGGGAAAAAATCGAAAAATCTCAACGGCCATGGGTTCAATCGATGGATCAAGGCACCGTCCAAAAGGACAGCATTATCCGCTTACAGCTGCCCAACGATACCTTCCGGACTTTCAAGACAAACTGCTCTCCGGTACTTGGAGATGGTGACAATCATGCCGGCGTCCTCGTGAGTTTCGACGATATCACCGCGCTTGAGGAAAAAGAGGTCGAGCTTCGCAATTCCAAGTTGGAGGCAGAAGAAGCCAACAGGGCAAAAAGCTCCTTCCTGGCCAACATGAGCCATGAGATCCGCACACCCATGAACGCGATCCTGGGTTTCACCGAACTCCTCAAAAGGGGTTATGTAAAGAACGAAAAAGAAAGTCTGCGATATCTGAATACCATTCATACCAGCGGCAAAAACCTCCTTGAGCTCATCAACGACATCCTCGATCTCTCGAAAGTCGAATCCGGTCGCCTGGAAGTAGAAAAGCTGAAAGTTGAGCCCTACACCACTATCCACGAGGTTCTTCAGATGCTGAAGGTCAAGGCCGATGAAAAAGGGCTGGCGCTTTCCTTTCAAGCCGACGGTCAGCTACCCAAAGAGATTGAAACCGACCCGGCCCGACTCCGCCAGATTGCCTTTAACCTGATCGGCAACTCCATAAAATTTACCGAGAAAGGAAGCGTTACCGTCACCTGCCGTTATCAGAAATCGGCCGCCGGACCACAGTTGATCGTCGACATCACCGACACCGGCATCGGCATGTCTGAAGAGGCTGTTAAGAATATTTTCGATCCCTTTGTACAGGCAGACAGTACGGTAACCCGCCGCTTCGGGGGAACAGGTCTTGGGTTGGCCATCAGTCGCAAGTTTGCACAGGCACTCGGTGGTGACATCACGGTTAAAAGTATATTAGAGAAGGGCAGCACCTTCAGGGTTGCCCTGGCAACGGGAGACTTGACGGGTGTTGTGTTTCTGCAGCCGGAAAAGGTCAATCAGCTTCAGCAGGAAATCGGCGTTGAGCAGAGTTGTCACTGGCAGTTTCCGAATGCACGGGTCCTGGTGGTGGATGACGGTGAAGAAAACCGCGAACTTGTCAAATTATTGCTGGTAGAGGCCGGGCTTTCAGTGGATGAAGCCGAAAACGGCCAATTGGCCGTTGAAAAGGCCATTGCCAGTGAGTATGACGTGATCCTCATGGACGTTCAAATGCCGGTGATGGATGGATTTACGGCCGCCGGGATTCTTCGAAAGCAAGGTCTCAAGATTCCTGTTATCGCCCTGACGGCCAATGCCATGAAAGGTTTTGAGGCCCAATGCCTTGACGCCGGTTATTCCGACTATATGAGCAAACCGGTTAACATTGATCAGCTCATGGAACTGATGGCAAAACTCCTTGGCGGCCGCAAGGTAAAAAAAGGTGCCGATGCAATGAGAGCACCAGATAATTCTCAGAATGCACACCGTGAGATAAAACCGGCTGCTGACTTAAGCCCGATTGTTTCCAAACTTCCTGCCCACAATAAAAAATTCAAGAATATAATTATACGCTTTATCAAGCGATTGGGCCAGCAGTTGAATGCCATCGAAAAAGCAGCGTCCCGTGGTGACTTCAAGGCCGTGGCCGAACTGGCACATTGGTTAAAGGGCGCCGGGGGCACGGTCGGCTTCGATGTGTTTACCAAGCCGGCCGCTGAATTGGAAGTCCATGCAAAAGCAGGCGATGCCGCCCGGGTAAAACCTGCGATTAAACATCTTAGGCAACTGGCAGCACGCATCGTTGTGCCTCAAGGCGAAATCGCGGCCGCCTCACCCTCAGAATCAACGCCGACAAAGAAACTGCAGTCAACAGGATCTACATTGCCAAACCTGGCCGCCTCCGGTGTCGCCAAACCGGTTGTCTCACGGTTAGCCAACAATACCAGATTGCAGCCGACGATTCTGAATTTCGTCGAAAAGCTTGATGAGAAGGTTGCAAAAATGGAAGTGGCACTTGAAAAACAGGACATGACAGAATTGGCCGGTTTGGCCCATTGGCTTAAAGGCGCCGGTGGAACCGTTGGTTATGATGATCTGACCAAACCTGCTGCAGACCTGGAATCCAGCGCCAAGCAGGACCAGATCGAAATGGCGAACCAATCCTTAAAAGAAGTAAAATCACTTGTAGTGGCCATCGTGCCTCCCGTCATCAAGAATGAAGGCCTTGCCGGGGAAGGGACGAGCTGAACCGGACAACCAAGATATGGCCGCAAAAAGGCACAAAAAGCATAAAAATGAAATTTCGTGGCATGTAATTTCGATGGGTTACAAAGAATGGAAATTTAAATTCTGACTTTTTATGAGTTTATCAACCAAAGCGCAGGTTAAAAATATAGGCGATATCTATTATTATAAAAATTAAAGGTTTATGCTCATCTGTCGATATAAAATAACAAAGGCACAAGTTGGTTCGCTTCGCTCACAAGGAGAATAATGGAATAAATTATAGAAATATCGATATACTTAACTTAGGGAGGCTATGGACTCATTTGATAAAAATTACCAGGGGCTGAAAGATGCCAAAATCATGATCGTGGACGATGAACCGATTAATATTGAAGTGGTTCAAGCGTTCCTTGAACAGGACAAATACCACAATTTCGTTACCATCGAAGACTCGACCAAAGTAATGCAGCTGCTCGAAGAAACGCGCCCCGACCTGCTGCTCCTCGATCTCATGATGCCCGATGTGTCCGGTTTTGATATTTTGTCGGCGGTGCGCACCCACTCGAAATTCGAACATCTCCCGGTCATCATCTTGACGGCGTCCACGGATACGGAAAGCAAATTGAAAGCACTGGATCTGGGTGCCACAGATTTTCTGGCAAAGCCTTTGGACCAGAGCGAATTAGGTCTGCGCGTTCGAAATACCTTGGCTGCCAAGGCCTATCAGGACCAGCTAGTGTATTATGATGGACTGACGAAGCTTCCCAACCGGCACTTGTTTCTGGAAGATTTGTCTTGGGCGCTGAAAACAGCCAAGCGGTATGGCGACCAGCTGGCGCTATTGAGCATAGAAATTGACAATTTTGACAAAATTAACGACACGATCGGGCTCAGTGCCGGTGACGAGGTAATTCGCCGGGTTGCCCACCGGATTCAAAATGTAACGAGAGAATATAGCGCGCCGGACCGCATTGAAGTCCATAAAGGCCCCAAAATTGCCTTATTTCATCTGGACAGGGGTTCCTTTGCGCTGCTCATCGACCAGCTACATAGTGCTAACTATTCTGCTGTGGTTGCGAATCGCATCATCAAGAGCTTTAGGCCCCCAATAGGGATAGGGGGAGAAGATATTTATGTCACGGCAAGCATCGGGATAGCCACCACGCCGCCTGAAAATAATCAACCCTCCGAATTGCTGCGCCTAGCATCGAGTGCCAAGGATTATTCTAAAAAACTGGGAGGGAACTCCTTTCAGTTTTCCTCCGACGCCATAAACGAAATGTATGAGAAGCGTATGAGAATTGAGACAAGGCTTCGAAGGGCGCTGGAGAAAAATGAGTTTGTTTTATACTACCAGCCAAAAGTGGAGATTAAAACGGGTATCATTAGGGGAGTAGAAGCGCTCATACGCTGGGAAAGCGATCAAGGCTTGGTTTCTCCGGGTGATTTCATTCCTTTGGCCGAGGAAACCGGACTTATCGTTCCCATCGGCAAGTGGGCTTTACGGGAGGCTTGCCGGCAGTTAAAAGAATGGCACCGCGTAACTCGGAAACCCATCAGCATGTCGGTAAATCTATCCGCGAAACAGTTTACCAGCGTCAATTTTCTGTCAACGGTAAAAGAGATCGTCAACGACAGTCGCATCGATAAGCGCTTCCTGACCCTCGAACTGACCGAGAGTCTTTTGCTGGGTGATATCGAAAATAAAATAAAAATTATGCACAACTTAAAGTCAATGGGACTGAAGCTGTCTATCGACGATTTCGGCACAGGCTATTCTTCCCTCAACTACCTGCGCAAACTTCCCATAGACGAGCTAAAAATCGATCGCTCTTTTATAATGGAACTATCAAAAAGCGCTGTCACCCGGGCCATTGTCGCGACCGTTGTTTTTCTGGCACGAAACCTTAAGCTGTTCACCGTTGCTGAAGGTATCGAAAATAAGGAAGAACTTGCGTTCCTACGTAAAATAGGTTGCCAGCAGTATCAGGGTTTCTATTTTAGCCGTCCTGTTCCACCCAATGAGCTGCTGGAACTGCTCTAAAAGGTTTATGTTCGAAGCGCACCAAATGCATCGGGTCCCACCTTTTCCAATATTCAGCTTGACAACTGAGTAAGGTTAATGGATTTATACCTGATCTTGTGAAAATTGAAAACCCTTGTTGGTTTCGCAAAAAATTGCGAATTTGTCATGCCGGTCCCGGATCAAGTCCGGGATGACGGATCCGGCATCCAGAATTTTATGAAGTTCCTGGATTCCGGCTACCGGATCGAGTCCGGCACAGGCCCCGCTGGAATGACCCTCTAAAGGAATTTCAGGCTTGTTACAAAATCGTTAGATATTAAACAGACAGAATTCCTTAATTCGTCATTCGTCAATCTTCAATCTTTAGTTCCTCCCAGTATGTCCAAACCCGCCACTGCCCCGATAGGTAGTGTTGCTGAAATCTTTCACCAATTTTAAGGCGGCATTGATGACCGGCATAAACAGCATCTGGCAGATTCGCTCACCCGGTTTTACTGTGTATTGGTTTTGACTCCTGTTATATAGGCCTATCGTGTGAAACATTGGAAAACTTTGTTGGTTTCGCAAAAAATTCCGAATTCGTTATGCCGGTCCCGGATCAAGTCCGGGATAACGGATCCGGCATCCAGAATTTGCTGACGTTACTGGATTCCGGGCTTCGCCGGAATGACGCTTTAAAGAAATTTTAGCTATAGCTACATTGTCAAGTTTCTTTTTTGATCAGACTGGCCGTTTTTTTGGCCAGCGGCCGTGCTCTTACGAAACTAAATTTAGCCGCCTGAGCTTTTTCGGCAACTAGGGGATTGACTTTCCAATCCATATCTTCAAGAGCCTCCTGAAATCGGGGATCAATGTCATTCGTTTTACTTTACATCAATTTCTCGTGGGAGCGGCTTCCAGCCGCGAATATTGCATTGGCACCACGACGTCATTGGATATCGCGGCTGGAAGCCGCTCCCACAATCTAAATCGCTTAAATTGGCATGTTGGAAAGGTCAGCAATAGTACGTGACTGTCATTGCGAATTGCAGCACTAAGCCCCTATACCCTAACCCATTAAATTTGTTTAATAAAAAAATATCTTAAAAACTTAAAGAAAAATATTGACATTTAATCGTTTTCTTGACAAAAAAGGTCGGCAACTATCTTGATAAAAAAGGTCAAGAAGTTTCCCGACAAAAAGAGTCAGGATAATTTATCATGGCGATCACACCCAAAAAAAATCAGTATGCCTTGCGGGCTATCTTTGAACTGGCAAAGCACCGGGGTAAAGGCCCCATAAAAATCTCCGAAATCGCCGAAGTTCAAGCCATTCCCTTGCGATTTCTGGAGGTCATTCTCGGCCAGCTCAAAGGCAGCGGTCTGGTGGAATCCAAGCGCGGTTTTTATGGTGGGTATTCCTTGACCCGTTCTGCGGATAAAATCAGTGTGGGAGATGTGCTCAGATTTATGGATAAACCGATGGGATCCGAGCGCTGCGGAGCCTGCGTGTCCACAACTAACTGCCCTTTTAGCGGCAACTGTGCGTTTGCATCGATGTGGAATCGGGTTAATGACGCCATTTTCGATATTTATGACAGCACCACCATCCAGGATCTCCTCAACAATGAGAAACGAATACACCGGCAAAAATGAATAGCTGATAAATGTAAAAGGATAGAACATATGGAGAAAGGAAGAGCACTTTCACGCTGGAACGTTGTTTTAATCGCGGTCGTGACAGGTTCATTTATGTTGAACAGCCACGTGGTTTTCAGCGTCGCAACCCAACCAGAAAAGGCGGCCGAAATGCGGGCAGATATCATATACATCGATTCCATGAAGGCCTTTGGCAAACTTGAAAGGTCTGGGGTGACCTATCTGCATCAAAAGCATACCAGTGCTTTAGAAAAGAAAGGTAAAGACTGCGCCGCTTGCCATCTGTCCGAAAAAGATCCGGCCCTGGATAGGGAACGAATGTCCACCATGTATATGCGTCTGAAAAACACCACCAAAAAAGAGGTCATGGATATTTATCACGACAATTGCATCAGCTGCCACAAGGAAACAAAGGCCGCCAAAGAAGCCAGCGGACCGCTCGATTGTGGCGGGTGTCATCAGCAACAAATAACCGTGAGGTCTTCCTGGCGCCCCATCGGCATGGACAAATCCTTGCATTACCGTCATTCCAAAGCCCAGGACAATAAATGTGAAAAATGTCATCATGAGTACAATGAGAATACCAAAAAGCTGGTCTATGCCAAAGGAAAGGAAGGTACCTGCCGCTATTGCCACGGCGAAAAGACAGAAGAAAATCGAATTTCATTGCGTCTGGCGTCACATATCGCCTGTATCGATTGTCATCGCCAGGCGATGGCACAAGACGAGAACGCCGGTCCGATTTACTGTAACGGCTGCCACGATCCCGGCGAACAGAAGCTGATAGAAACCGTTAAAAATGTCCCCCGCCTGAAGCGCAACCAACCCGACTACCTGTTTGTTAAAACCGCTGTTTCTCACAACAAAAAATCAAATCCGGCAACCCAAATGAACCTTGTACCGTTTAATCATCAGGCCCATGAAAAATATAATGAGTCCTGCCGGGTTTGCCATCATGCGGCCTTGGATGATTGCGTTCAGTGTCATTCCCTGGAAGGATCAAAAGAAGGAAACAATGTCACCCTGCAGCAGGCCATGCACCGGTTGAAGGTGGATCAAAGCTGTATGGGGTGTCACGAAGCCAAATTGAATGATAAAAGCTGTGCCGGATGCCACACGTCCTTTGAAAAAAAGCGCCAGCAGGGTACCGCATCCTGTGTGAATTGCCACATGGTTCCACCCTCCCGGCTCACCAATGAGGCTCAGCCGGCAGAGGAAATGAAATTGGCCGCCGAAATACTCGGCGCCCGGGAGGCCGTTACCGTCACCTATGATGACCAGGAAATACCGGAAACCGTCGTCATCGACGCCCTGACGAATCAATATGAACCGGTCAAGCTTCCCCATCGTAAGATCGTTAACGCATTGTTTAATAACATAAAAGATAACAAGCTGGCGAATTTCTTTCACCACGAAAAGGGCACGATTTGCCAGGGCTGTCATCACAACAGCCCGGCAGCGAAAAAACCGCCCAGTTGTGGGAGTTGCCACGGCCGTCCCTTTAATTCAAAGGACCCTTTCAAACCCGGGTTAATGGCTGCCTATCACAGGCAATGTATGGAATGCCACAAAGCGATGGAGATTAAGAAGCCGGCTTCCACCGATTGTATCGCGTGCCACGCAAAAAAATCATGATCCGTCAGCCGTTCAGAGGTTCATGGTTCAAAGGTTCATGGGTTAGCGTCAGATCTAAACCGTTAATTCGTGACCCGGAACCTGCTGCGCCCGTGCCGCCTTGCGGTGGAATGGAAGCCGTATGAGGATAGGACGATTTAAGGATACTAGAGCAGGGTAACCTTGAACGGTGAACCCTGAACCTTGAACCAGTTATGTTCGTTAAGAGGTAAATTTATGTCAATTTCACGGAGAAAGTTTCTTGGCTGGCTGGGTGCTGCCGGTGTTGGCACCACGCTGGGTAAAACCGCACGGGCTGCTTCCAACAAGCATTTTGACGGTTTTCCCAATAGCGACGGTGTGCTCTTTGACGACA
>JASFFJ010000330.1:0-8525 GCA_050124355.1 Desulfobacterales bacterium
ATATCGTCAAGATTCTTTCTCGATCAGACTGGCATTTTTTTAGGCCAGCGTCGGTGTTGACACCTTCATCATTTCAACCAGTATGGATTAATCAAATCTTCAAATATGGTCATGGCAGCCTCCGCTCCCTGGCCTGACGCAGTGACAATTTGTTTGAAGCCACCTTCAACATCTCCGGCTGAATACACGCCCGGAATGTTGGTGCGGTGTTTTCCGTCGTGTTGAATATAGCCGTCAGGGGTCACCTCAACACCCAGCTTTTCAGCCAGCTCAATGGCCGGTGTATATCCGATGGCGATGAAGACACCGCTGGTTTCAACGGTGTCAGTTTCGTTGGTTTTATTGTTGACAACAAGAATTTCCTCAACCCTCTCTTCTCCCCGGATCTCCTTAATCTCTGTATCCCAGAGCACCGCTATGTTGTTGTCCAAGAGTTGTTTGGCTAAAAAATCCTGAGCCCTTAATTTGTCCCGCCGATGGATCAAGGTGACATCGACGCCCATGTGGAAAAGATGGAGGGCTTCCGTCACAGCGCTGTTGCCACCGCCGACCATAACGACTTTTTTCCCTTTAAACAGAGGGCCGTCACAGGTACTGCAATAACTGACACCCCTTCCTGCAAGTCGATTTTCCCCGGGAACGTTGAGGTGGCGATGGGTGGCGCCGGTGGCTAAAAGCACGGACTTCGTTAAAAACTTCCGGCGGCTGGTCATTACGGTAATGGGTTTGGCGGCATGTAGTTCCATCACGGCTTCGCCTTGAAAAATCTGGACGTACTGCAGGGCATGGCTCACCATGACATCCACTAGGGTCTTGCCGCCAACCGATGTAAAACCGGGGTAATTTTCGACAACCGGTGTCGTGGCGACCTGTCCACCAAGCGCTTCACGTTCTACCACTGCAGTGCGCAATCCACTGCGGACAGCATAAATTCCAGCCGTCAATCCGGCTGGTCCTCCGCCAATGATCAACAAATCGGTTTCCACCAATTCGGCATCGCTATCGGGTATGAAAATGGTCTGTGGTTCCAGTTTATTCAATGACAGAATGAAGACCTCTTCTGGTTGAGCTCCCTGTCCAATGAGAACATCATTGGCAAAGGCTTGGGGGACGCTTTGAGCTGCATATTGATTGGCCAGCTCCGGTTCGCACTGGATATCGATGATTTCAAGCGAAATCAATTCGGGCATTTCAACCGCCGCCTTGACGGCATTGACAGCTTCTTGCGGACAATATGGACAGGTTGGGCTGACAAACACCTTTATATTTCTCGGTGAATCAATTTTTTTGATAACATTGAGCGACTGATCACTGAGATTACTTTTGCCTAGCCCGACCAAAATTAGGGTTTCAAGCAAGGTTCGTGCTTCTTCCCCCATGGGCGCACCCAACCATCGAATGGCGTATCGCTCCGGTGCAATCAACAAGGTCGGAGAGCTGGTGACATTCCACTTTTTGGCCAATTCGTGATCCAAATCATATTCCCGCAAGTTAATTTTGCCGCTAAGTTCACGAAACGCTCTGATCACCTGCCGATTGGCTTGCGTGAAAACATCCTCATGACCTCTAGCTGTAAAAAGATAAAGCGGAATGTCGTTGGGCAATTGTTCAAAGGTCGCTTTAAGTTGAGCCAGGTAAGCTTCACTGGCCATATCGCTCTGGGGCGCATCCACATGGGTCGTATCTTGTTGCATGTTTATTTCTCCCTGCTGAAATTTAGGTTGAGAGCTTCAGGGTTCAAATTATTAAAACTTTATAGCTTCGTAAGTTTAAGGATGGGAAGTCCATATGTCAACCTGGGTTAGAGCTCTTTTTACAGACCCAAAGGGGTCCTGTCCCATTTAAGCTTCCATAATTCGAAACCAGGTTTTCGGAGAGGTGCAGTGAAACCAAAGAATAATACAGACGGATGGAGAGAGCTGTGTATTCATTACATTAGATATTTCAGCTCCACCGGTAACGGAACCCCCTTGCCGATGGTGTCTTCTCCATAGTTTACGCTAGCAAGAGTTTCAATATCTTTTAGGGTCCGGGCATCACCTTCAAATACAACTTCACTCAGCTTTTCCTTCTGAATTTTTCCACCTGCCCACTGAATATCCAGCACACTGCTGGCATCGAAGCGATCGTTGCCAATACACATCTCGACTTGTCCACCATAGTACTGAACGATCTTGGCAACTAGCAGGCTGGGTCGTGCGTGAAAACCGAGTTTCTGCGGGATACCCACGACGATTCTTGCCCGTTCGATATTTTCATTGAGAATTTCCCGTGCCAATTCCTGACCGGTGGTCAAGAAATGACAAGCGTAGTACAGGCCGTAGTTTATGGTCCTGTCCAGAAGTGTCGCGGGATCGACCAAGGTGGATAGACGGTCTTGGATGACCTTATAGGTATTTTTATAACCGGCTTCGTGCAGGTGGCGTTCGTAAAAGTGAAGCAATCGCCCCACCATCTGAAGGAGATGAAACACCACTGAGAAGAACCCTCTCAACTGCTTCAATTTTCGATTGCCGTATAGGAATCCGCCATGAATGACATAGGTATCAAAAGAGGACTGAAGATTATGCAAAAGCATCTCATGGCGCCGGATCTCGACTTCATTGACCCTATCTGGCACAAGGGCCAGGATACCCTCATAATCATAAGGATCATAGAATTTAAGCTGATCAAAATCTTTGGTGATATTCAAAAAGTCGTTGGCGATTTTAACGATGCTCTTTTTCTGCGAATCCTTGTCTTGATCGTCAATGTCATAGCGCAGAAGATCTGGCGTGGTGATGCTCGGAAAATCATCTGCCATGAACCGTTCTTGGGGGACTGAAATATCATGCAGCCGGGCTTCCTCGAGGATGACCGGCGACATTTCCATCAAGGTTCTGGTTAAAAAATTGAGGGTAACTTCCCCTTCCTTTTTAAAGTCGCCGTATTCCGGAAGATCGTAAAAAGTGAGACGATTGGCCAGATGCTTCTGAAAAATGGCACCCAGGCTCAGATGCCGCACAGCTGCCGAAAGCTCACGGTAAAAATACCAATCCTTGTTATTTTTGGCACCATGGTAATCCAGAAAATCCTCAAGTAGTGTGGAGGTTGATATCAGCGTCGAATAGAGTTTTTTGGAAAATTTATTTTTGGGATCATTTAGCTCGGATACATAAACGCAACATTTCAGATAATCATGTGAAAAAATGCGAACTTTTTTTTCAAAAGAATTTTCGTGATCGGATCGTGAGTTCACCATTTATTATTACTAAACCCTTGTTGCAACCTTGGAGTAAACGGTCGGAGCAACCCGTAAGCCGAATTCTGTCCCCGATTCGGGTTACCCCAAAACCAGGCAACGATCATTCATCTATGGAAGCCGGTTGCCCGACCTCTCTTGCGACCTACCCGGGAACTCGGGCGGGCCACCCTCAAAAGCTCCTCTATTTGGTCTTGCACCAGGTGGGGTTTGCCAAGCTTCTCCGGTCACCCGAAGAACTGGTGCGCTCTTACCGCACCGTTTCACCCTTACCCGTTTGCAGACCGTATGGTCTGCAAGCGAGCGGTGTACTTTCTGTTGCACTTTCCTTCGCGTCGCCGCGACTTCATGTTATGAAGCACCCTGCCCTGTGGTGTTCGGACTTTCCTCCGGACCAAGGCATTGATCCAGCGATCGTTTGTGTTACTCCGACCGTTTGCTATGATCTTCCCAGTAAATAATCCTTTCACAGCTCGGACAATTTTTCAAGCTGTTGCGATGCTGGAGCTCATTGAATAGCTGAGGTGGGATATTAAGATTGCAACCCTGACATACGGCATCTATAACTTCCGCTATCGCCACGGAATCCGGTTGTTTTGCTTTGACGCGATAAAATATGTCAAGTATCGTACTGTCCAGCAGTTCCGTGACGGCGTTGCGATCGGACGTCAGTTTAAGCAGTTTCTGTTGGTATTGATCGCTATCCTCTTCGATAGATACCTTTTTACGGTTTGTTTCATCAACAATTTTTGAATAAGCGTCCCGTCGCGCTTTTAAGTCGCTTTCGGCGCTTTCGATTCGTTCCAGGAATTCCAGCATTTCATCTTCTATTTTGGCGTTTTTCGACTTAATATCTTCGATTTCCTTTAATGATGACTGATACTCTTTGTTGGTTTTAACCGATCGCAATTTTTCCTGACTTTTTCGAATCATGCTTAGGTTCAACTGAACATCGGATTCATAGGTGCGGTATTTTTTATTGAGTTCGCTGATAAGGTTCTCATCTTCCTCGACGGTTCGCATAAATTTTTCCAATCTCTCGTCGAGAACTCCAATCCGTACCGGCATTTCTTTCAATAAGGATTCCAGCTTTTGGGTCTCAGTATCTATTTTTTGAAGCTTAACCAGCGTGATAATCTGCTCTTCGGTGATGGTTGGCATTGGGTTTCCTATTCTTTGTCAACTCCTTGCATGTCGACGATATCACCAGGTGTGTCAAACTATTTCTATTGGCTATTGCGAACAACACGTGGTTTTCAATCGATGGGTTAGAAAAAGGCGCGGGGTGTCAGATTCCCGCGCCGGCACTCTCTCGGTCAAATGCATACGTTAGACTGAGTCACCCTGAGTACGTATCGTGAATTCCCAATTAAATTGATCTCTGTAAACCAATAAGGCTACAAGAGTTTGGTGAAAAAGTGGGCCCACCTGGGATCGAACCAGGGACCTACCGGTTATGAGCCGGTGGCTCTGCCAGCTGAGCTATGGGCCCGTCCAATAAGGTTTTTCCTATCCATACACGATCCATTTGTCAAGTATCGATAAAATTTTTCAGTTTACGACTTCTGGTAGGATGTCTCAACTTTCTCAGCGCTTTGGCTTCAATCTGCCGAATACGTTCACGGGTCACCGAAAAATCCTGCCCGACTTCTTCAAGGGTATGATCGGCTTTCTCACCAATACCAAAACGCATTCGCAATACTTTTTCCTCGCGTGGTGTCAAGGTTGCCAAAACTTTGCGGGTCTGTTCCGCCAGATTCATGTTGACAGCCGCATCGGAGGGAAGCATAAATTTCTTATCTTCGATAAAATCACCCAAATGACTGTCTTCTTCTTCTCCAATCGGTGTTTCCAGCGAAATCGGTTCCCGGGCAATTTTTAGTACCTTCCGAACTTTTTCCAAAGGAATCTCCATTTTTTCGGCGATTTCCTCAGGAGTGGGCTCCCGTCCCGCCTCTTGCACCAGGTAACGCGAGGTACGGATGAGTTTGTTGATGGTTTCAATCATGTGTACTGGAATTCGAATGGTCCTGGCCTGGTCAGCGATCGCTCGGGTGATGGCCTGTCGAATCCACCATGTCGCATAGGTGCTGAACTTATAGCCCCGTCGATATTCGAATTTATCGACGGCTTTCATTAAGCCGATATTTCCTTCCTGAATTAAATCCAGAAACTGTAGGCCACGGTTGGTATACTTTTTGGCGATACTAACCACCAGCCGCAAATTTGCTTTGGTAAGTTCGCTTTTGGCCAATTTTGCCCTGAAACGGCCTTCTTCAACATTGGCCATAATTCTTTTCAACATTCGGCTATCGGCCTTTATACGGATTTCCTTTGCTCTGGTGTCTTCTATTAACTTTTTTAGTTCATTGTACCGGGTTCCCAGCTCAGTCTTGGATAAATCACAGCGTGAGGCCGCCCATTTTACAAACATGGTTTTGGTTCGCATATGATTCTTAACATCTGCCAGCGACGCATCATATATATCAACGCTCTCGGCGGTTCTTTTGTTGATCGCGTCGAACCAGCCGATATGTTGCTTGATTTTACTTTCGATACCTTCGATGACACTGGCTTCAAGGCGCCAGTCCTTTAGTAATTCAAAAATCTTATTTGAGCGACGCGCAATATTTCGTTTTATTCGGCGCTTCTCATCGGATTTCATCCCATCATTAAAAAGTTTTTCCCGATACACCTTGTTCTCTTCGTTCAAAGCCTTGATTCCGATGATGGTGTCAAGAAATTTTTCAGTCTGGGCGACCTCATCGGCATAGGTATCACCTTCATCGACATCTCTTAACACATATTTAGGGCGTAACGCCCCATCGGCGATATTGTCTCCCAGGTTTAGAATGGACTCGACCCCCACCGTGCTATCTAGGAGGGCTCGTAGGACTTCCTGCTCGCCGGCTTCAATTTTTTTTGCAATGACCACCTCCCCTTCCCTGCTTAGAAGGGTAACGAGGCCCATTTCACGAAGATACATTTTAACCGGATCGGTGACGGTTCCGAAGTCTGCGACGGCACTGCTACTGGTGTCTTTCTTTTCCTTCGCTTTTTTAAGTTTTACGACTTTCTTTTGATGCTTTTCATCAACAACTTCGATATTGTTGGCATAAAACAGCATCAGCGTCTCATCAATTTGCTCGACGGACAGCATATCCTTCGGCAGCATCTCGTTTATTTCATCATAGGTTAAATAGCCTTGTTTTTTTCCTCTAGCCACCAGTGCCTTGATTGCCTTAAGCGTTATATTTTTATCTTCTTTCCGATGGTGAGTACCCTTTTGCACCGCCGTCTTTTTAACATTTTTTCTGACGATTCTCTTTTTTCCGGCACCTTTTTTAGCGGATGCTTTCACTTGAGTATTCTTACTGCTTTGCTTTTTTTCAGCAGCTTTTCTGACCATAGAACCACGCCTCCCAAACACCTCAGTTTATCAACCGCAAGCGGAACTAAAATCCTTCGCAGTCAGGGAAAATCAGCGACCACCAGCAAAGCTGGAGTTTTAGAAAGGACCCTCACAGGGCAGGGGCCGCAGACATGCTCTGCTGGTGATCGCTGATTTGTAACCTTTATATTTCATTTATATTTCATTCAGAAAGGCCATTTTCTGTTTCTCACTTTTTTCGGCCATTTTTTGCTTTTTAGATAATAGTTTTAACAATAGTTTGTGATCATTGCACTTCTCAGCATCCTTTATCTGACTCTCAAGCAACCCACCATCTCGGAGTTTCCGCCCACTTTCAACAAATTTCCCGATAAGCCGGAGACAACCTTTACGATTCCAGGATTCATTCTCCATCGCTAAAGAAGCAATTAACGCTTGCGTTGGTGCGTCATCAACTCCGGACATCAATTCTGAAACCTGATCAGCGTTGGTCGGGTTGAAGTCTAAGATAGATTCTCCAATTCTTTTTAGGGTTTCATCATTAAATAATTTCAGTACGTTAAATTTTTTTATATCAGGTAAAATATCAGGAAATTGAATCATCATCGCTATGATCTGCCGTTCTACCCGGCTGCCGACTAATATGCCCTCCGTGTCTTTATCCGCCGCTAAAACCGTGTTTTTCTCGTCGCGCGGTTGCAAACCGGATCGAAATGTATCGGTGGGATCGCCGGGATATCCAATCCTGGGATTATTAGTTGAAATAGCTCTTATCCTTTCCAGAATAGTGGATTCAGCAATGCCGATTTTTTCGGATAGTTGTTTGATGTACAATGCCTGAGCAACACGGTCATTGATGGCCGCCAAAGATTTTTGTAATTCTGAAATGATACGGATCTTGCCCTCGGTGGAAAGGCCGTATTTATCAACAGCACGGTTCATGAGAAACGTTATGATTCCCGGCGAATTGGACGCGGCTTCCATGAAGGCTTCCGGTCCGTGTTTAAATACAAATGAATCCGGGTCATGACCAGCCGGTAACACCAGAATATGGGTATCCGCTTTCTCCTCGCTGAATACATCTTGTCTACGAAAATCAACATGCTCCCGCCAAAAAGTACCGATACAACGCTGAGCGGAACGGATACCGGCTTCGTCGGAATCATATACCAGAACCATGCGCCCGGCATAACGGGTCAACAGCCGCACATGGTCTGATGTTAAAGCAGTTCCGAGGGTCGCTACGCAATTTTTGATACCATGCTGATACAGCGCCAAGAGATCCAAATATCCTTCGACAATATATACGGTGCCGGTTGCTCGGCATTTCTCTTTGGCCTGTTGAATGCCATAGAGCGAACGTCCCTTGTGGTAGACCGGCGTTTCCGGAGAATTAAGATATTTCGGCAAGGAATCGTCCAGCACGCGGCCACCGAAACCAATTACCTGCATATTGGCGTCTATGATCGGAAACACAATCCGATTCCGGAAGCGATCGTAGTATCCGCTCTTGTTTTTCCTGGGAAGAATCAGGCCGGATTTTTCGATCGCAGCAGGAGAAATTTGCTGATTAGTGAGATGTTTCAGGAGACGGTCCCAGCTATCAAGTGCATAACCGAGTTTGAAGTCATCAATGGTTTTTTGTGATATCCCCCTGCGCTCAAGGTATGATCTCGCCGCTTGCCCTGCATTGCCGCGGCGCAAGTCCTGATAAAAAAAGTCCATGGCCCGCCGGTTTATATTGAGCAGGCTTTCTCTTTCACCAATCTTCTTTTTTTGATCCGGCGAAAGCGGTTTAATCGGAAGATCGATACCATAACGTTTGGCAAGTCGTCTGGCAGTTTCCGGGAATGAAAGTCCCTCTTGTTTCATAAGGAAAGTGAAAACATTTCC
>JASFFJ010000331.1:0-8477 GCA_050124355.1 Desulfobacterales bacterium
TGAAGGCTGTTTTTCTGCATATCTTCAGCCTATTCCATAACCGATTTGGGTGTCAAGACTGGGTTTGCTCCTTTTTTCGCGCTTGACATAAAACCCGCAGTTGCCTAAATTTACGATTAAATTGATATAGTATGCTATCATACCTCCCATGGCCCAAAACATTTGCGCTGCAAGGGCGCGAAGATACGAAATTCAGTTTTAATAAACAGTTATTTACTGTGTCCTAAAGCCCTTGTGGCTATTTTATCCAGTTTATCTGGGTTAGGCATTTGGGGATCGAGGAATTTATGGAAGGAGACATGGCTGAAATCATCGAGCGCTATGTGGATGCTCACACCGACGATCTTTCAGATCTGCTTGAGGACCTTTTGGCAGAAACCGAATCGATTACCGGACGCTCTCGCTGGAGTATCGGCAAGGTTGAAGGCAAACTGCTTCAAATGCTGATCAAAATTTCAAATGCCCGCAGCGTCGTGGAAGTGGGCACATTTACCGGGTTTTCCGCGCTTGCTATGGCGGAGGCATTGCCTGAAAATGGTGTCTTGACGACCTGCGAAAAAAGTAAGGCCTATGCCGACATTGCGCTACGATATTTTAAAAAAAGTCCTTACGGGAAAAAAATAAATTTAAAATTGGGAGCGGCATTGAAAACCCTGGGGAAAATTGCAAACAACAGCCAGGATTTTATATTTATTGATGCGGACAAACCCTCTTACGGCGATTATTTCGATGAAGCGCTGCGAATCTTACGCTCCGGTGGGATTATATTTGTAGATAACGTATTTTGGCGCAATAAAATTTTCAAAAAAAAAATTTCAAACGAAAACGCCAAAGCCATTGCCGCCTTCAATGAAAAAGTCAACCGGGAGAATCGGGTAGAAAAGGTCATGCTGGGCATCCGGGACGGTGTCTATCTAATCCGGAAGAAATAAATCAGTTAGGGACCATTCTCATTTACAACCTCACCCGATTATGTTAGAAAATTTTTTCGATGCCGGACGCAAATAAATAGCATATAAGCACATTATTTAAAGTTATAACACTCTTTTTTTATTATCACCAACACGGAAGCCGTTAGGCGGCTTGTGTGTTTTTAGCTGATCTCGGGTTTATAAAAGAGAGGATCTGATCGTGGCCGACCGACCTAGTCTACCAAAATCGGAAAAAGATAGCGGTCAGGTGCATCGACAGGTTCGTCTGCCTTTCATGAAATCCGTGGAAATATCTCTTAAAAGCATCAAGGTTCGTTTTTTCCGCTCTGCCATTACCACCCTGAGTCTGGTGCTGGCTGTTTCTTTCCTGAGTTTTGTCGGTGTCTCCAACGATGTCGCCAATGGCATCCTGGCAACACAGGATTCTGAACTTCGCCAGATGCTGGTTAAATCCGGTTATGACCTTGGGCCAGAAGATACCACCGTGGGAAGCAGTCCCAAGCAGAGATGGCTTGTGATCCTGTCTCTTTTGGTCTGTGTCGTTGGTATTGTCAATGCCCAGTTGATGGCGGTGACAGAGCGTTTTCGTGAAATCGGTACCATGAAATGCCTGGGCGCCCTGGACCGATTCATTTTGCGGCTATTTATGCTCGAAGCCGGCATGCAGGGTCTGGCTGGCGCCGGAATTGGTGCCCTGGTTGGCGCTGTATTTTCCCTCTTAAACGGCTGGCTGCGCTTCGGTACGGTGGCGCTGACCGCGATTTCCTGGACTCATCTGGCTGTTTCTGTCGGGATTGCCATGGTTGTGGGTTGTCTGCTCAGTCTGCTGGGCGTCCTATATCCGGCGCTTGTCGCCGCCCGAATGCAGCCGGTGGAAGCGATGCGGGTGGAGCAGTAAGACAACAGACAGATGTCAGAGGACAGATGTCAGAGATCAGATGCCAGAAGACAGAGGGAATTCGGAGGGTGGAATGCGGAAGTCGGAATTGAGAGAATGTGGCAGGCGGGAAAGCTGGAGGTTCGGGAAACCTGATCTGATCTTAGACATCTGTCTTTTGACCTCTGCTTTATGCGGAGCGGAACGACAAAGGAGAGTCCATGGCAGAAGCCGGTAATATCGTTCGCGTCACAGACGTAACCAAAACCTTTAAGCTTGGAAAGATCGACGTGCAGGCTCTCAAAGGGATCGATCTTCAAATTACCAAGGGTGATTATATTTCCATCATGGGGCCGTCCGGGTCCGGCAAAAGTACGTTGTTCAACATGATCGGGGGATTGGACAAGCCCAGTTCCGGTAAGGTTTTTATTGATGAGGTTGATATCGCCCAGCTGGATGCCTACGAACTGGCCTGGTTGCGATGCCGCAAAATCGGCTATATTTTTCAAACATTTAACATTATCCAGGTCATGACGGCCTTGGAAAATGTTACCCTTCCCATGGTTTTTGCCGGCCTTAATAACGACACTGCCGTTGAAAAAGGTATGCAACTTCTGGATTTGGTAGGTTTGGGGGATCGATTCAGCCATAAACCCTTTGAGCTCTCCGGCGGACAGCAGCAGCGGGTCGCCGTAGCCAGAGCACTGGCCAATGATCCGGCGATCATTTTGGCCGATGAGCCGACCGGCAATCTTGATTTGACCACCGGCGAAGAAATCATCGCCCTGTTAAAGAGTTTAAGCCAAGAACGAGGCGTAACCGTTATTTCGGCCACCCACGATTTCAAAATGCTCAATGTTTCTGATCGAGTGATTTGGATCCGGGACGGGCGCGTTGATAAAATCGAAAATCGTGAGGAATTGTCGATCTCCGTCGGTCAGATTGATTCGCGGGATTAGACATCTCGATGCTGGTTACTGGATGCTGGATACTCGATAGTTGATACTTGATACTTGATACTCGATACTCGGTGCTCGACACTCGATACTTGATGCTTAATACTCGATACCTGGTGCTGCATCCGGGGTAAAAGTGTAACCACGAAGACACTAAGGAACGAATAGGGAGAAAAGCTTTCAGGTGTTCAGCCCGCCCTGGTGCGATATGACAGATTCTTACTGTTCATTGCAAGAAATACCAATAATATCCAAACTTGCAGGTTCATTCAAAGTTATGTCCGGGCCAGGGGTTTCAGCAATCAATAAATTTCAAATAACAAAACACAAATACTTTACCCTGTTAAATGATTAGGCTCATGATGTGACCGTTTCATTATAAATACAACGTTGACTATTTATGACAGAAATAGTCAAGAGATTATTTAACAGGGCAGGCAAATTACAATGACCGAAAATCAAAATCCCAAACAATTGGCCTTCGATCTTATTTGAAATTTGGATATTGTCACTTGGATTTTATTTGGCCCCATTTTAAGATCAGGTGGTGTTTGTATTTTATAATTGTCGATTCATCAGGGTTTAGGCCCTAAGTGACTCAACTAGTACCTCAAAGACAGATATTGGTGATCCTAATGATTAATAGGCGATCAACTTCTGAACGATTTAATCATTCCTTCGCTGGCAATGCTTTTAAAAACAAAGCAGCCGATAACAGTTGCCCGTTACCGATTATCCAGTATCCAGTATCCGGCATCGAGCATCGAGCATCGCGCATCGCCTATCGAGTATCCAAGAACTCGCAACCCGTAACATGCAACACGCACCTCGCACTCCACACCCCGCAACGCGCGACGAGCAACGCGCGACCCGCAACCCGCAACGCGCAACTTTTATGCATTGTTTTCATTTTCCTGCTATTGGCTTTATCCGGAGTCAACGCGATTGCATCAGTATCTAATCCCGAACACGATGCCTTCAAGGAGGTTATTCAAAAGCTATCTTCTTTTGCCGATCGCAGCACCGGTACAGCGGACAATAAGGCGGCTGCCGATTATATTAAAGCGACCCTTTCACAATTCAATTTTGAAGTTGTCGATTCACAGCAATTTGCAACGCCGGTGATGCAGTATGGCAGGAGTTCCCTGTCAATTCCGGACCGCGGAATTACAATACCTATTCATCCGATCAACAGCAATGCAATTTCACCGCAAAAAATACCAGACCCCGGTATCAGCGGACCGCTGTTTTATGTGGGTAAAGGAGAGCTTCATGAGTTAAGCGGCAAAACCGTTGAAAATGCGATCATATTGATGGAGTTCGAGTCCGGCCGGAATTGGCTGACGACCGCTGACCTGGGTGCCAAAGCATTGATTTACCTCGATCGGGGAAATTCCCCTAAAATGTTCTTTGAAGAAAAATTTGAGCTTAGCCCCGTCCAGTTTCCGCGTTTCTGGATGCCTTTGGACCAGGCCCAAAAACTCTTTCCTGATTTTGAGACCATGCCCGAGGGCCGTCTGGCTGAACAAATTCAACTCGTTTCGGATGTTAACTGGAAAGAGGTCATTTCTGAAAATATCTATAGCATCGTTCCCGGCAACGATCCCAAGCTCAAGGAAGAAGCCGTATTGGTGGAAGCCTTTTATGACAGCACCGCCTGGGTGGCCGGGCGCGCCCCCGGAGCGGATGAGGCCTGCAGTGTTGCCTCTCTGTTATTTTTGGCCCGTTATTTAAATGAGAACCCTCCGCAGCGAACGGTTATTTTAGTTGTTACCAGCGGCCATGCTCAGGCGCTGGCCGGAATGCGGGATCTGGTCTGGGGCTTTACGACGCGCTCGAATATTCAGCGTCAAATGGCACGGGATCTAAAAGCCCTGGTTAAAAAGTCTCACAACACCATTAAAGCGCTCGAGCAAGCCACGTTTGATACGACGGACACTGGCGTTGCGGTGGATCCAGAAATGCAGGTTCTGGTCAAGGATGCCATCGAAGAACGAATAAAAACGGAATCCGATCTGATTTCCCGCCGTTTGATGCAGCTGCGGTTGCAGGAGAAAACCGCAACCAATCGAGAGGTTATTGAAAAATCAGCAGATAAGCGGCAGCTGTTGCGACAGTTGCTCTGGAAGAGCGCTTTCACGGATTTGTCGCCTGAGGAGCGCCAGGCTATATCTCAGCTGGTGCCGAAAGCGATCGAGGATCAAAAAGCCATTCTTCTGGATGCCAAACGTCAACAGGGTCTGCTCGACAGTACGCGAACCTTTCGTGGGCGGGTTAAAATCTACGATATCGTTGCGGCCGTATCGCTGCATCTCTCAAGTCACGGTGACGGGTTTGGTGCATTCAATTACGGCTGGCAGTATCCGTTTCGCCCCAGAATCAATCGAACCGCAATCTATTCAACCGTGGATGAAGTCCTGCGTCAAGGTGCCGAGAAAATCGAGCAAAACATTGGTATTGAGGGGTTCTATAAAGATACCCTGCGGCCCAGCCGCCAACGATCCTGGCAAAGCTATTTTCTGGATCAACCTGCTTTGGGCGGTGAGGTCATGGCAATGACCGGTATTCATGGTTTAACCTTTGTGACGACGCATGATGCCAGGGCCATGTGGGGAACGCCCTATGATACGCCGGAGAAGGTGGACTATGGTTTTGCGCTCCGGCAGACTGCCCTGGTAGCCGGTCTCATAGGGCATTTGGCCGAAACGCCCCAACTGCATGACCAGTTGTTTCCCAGGGTCGGCATCGCGGAAATAAACGGTAATGCAAAATTTTTGCGCCATGGCGAACTGTTTGCCGATAAACCCGCTCCCGGAACCGTATTACTGGGCTTTCAGGGACCGGCCAGGTTTTACGCTATCGTCGATCATATGGGTAAGTTCCACTTGCGAGGACTGGCGGATAGAAAGCACACCTATCACAAGGTGATCTTCGAGGGATATCGATTCGACGAAAGCGGCAATATTATCTGGGCCATCGACAAAAAACAAACCGGTAAGAGCGCCTATCGTACGAAAATGTTCCGCCGGCACATGGAATCCGATATCATTATGTTTGCCTGCCACGGAATGACCCTGTTTAACCTTTTGGAACCGCGCACTTTCCACAACATTCACAGGGGTGCCATCATTGACGGTCGCCGTGAGTCCGATCCGCAGCGGTATTGGTTCAGCCGGCTGGATACCTGGATTTCATTTTATCGAAATGCCTCTAACATGACGACGGTATTTCTGGAAGCCGGCACGCCATTGAAACTGACGCTATCCGACACGCCGTTGCGCAAAAAACTGATTTTGCTCAACGCCAGTAATGACAATCCCCAGGGCAGCGGTTATATCGTTGAAAAATGGCCTGTCATCCATCGAACCGAGTTTAAGGTTGCCCGGGACATGTGGATGCTGTTGACTCCGCGCATCGACAACCTCGAAAAACGGGGTATTTTCAATGAACGCATCCGCAGTTTGCAACAGGAGGGAGCAAAGGCCTTAAAGACTGCAGAAGTGGCCCTGGATGAAAAGCAGTATGGCCAGTTTTATGAAGCCACTGCACGCTCCTGGGCATTGGCCAGCCGGGTTTACAATGACGTGGAAAAGACTCAAAAAGATGTTCTTTACGGTGTGCTTTTTTATATCGCCTTGTTCGTACCATTTGCCTTTTGCATGGAGCGGTTGCTTTTCTCTTACGCCAATATCTACAAACGCATCATTGCCTTTATTTCAATTTTATTCCTGCTGATTGTTATTATTTACAATGTCCATCCGGCATTTCGGTTGGCCTACAGCCCGATGGTTGTGATCTTGGCATTTTTTATCATGGGGCTTTCGGCGATTGTGACCTTGATTATATTTTTTAGATTTGAGGAAGAAATGGCTTCGTTTCAGAGCCGGGCCCAGCCGGTTCAATCCGGTGAAATCGGCCGGATGAAAGCGTTTGTGGCCGCATTTTTACTGGGCGTCAGCAACCTGCGACGTCGGCGCTTACGCACGGCCTTGACCTGTGCCACCCTGATCATTCTAACCTTTACCATCATGAGCTTCACGTCTGCCAAATCCATGCGTCGGCATGCCCGTATCCTATATGCTAATAAAACCCCTTACCAGGGCTTTTTGTTAAAAAATGCAAATTGGCGGAGTCTGCCGCCGGAAGCCTATGGCCGCATTGCAAATTCTTTTGGTGACGACGCCGTGGCTGTGCCACGGGTATGGCTGGAAGATCAGGACCGGACGCGGTCGACTCGAATCCCCGTCTATTTCAATGGCAAGTTGTTTGAAGCACAGGGTCTGGTCGGACTTTCCGCCGAGGAACCGGAGGTTTCTGGACTCGATGGGATTCTTGAAGCGGGTCGCTGGCTGCATTCCAATGAACCCCAATCGGTACTAATACCGCAGCGGATGGCCGACCAATTAGGCATTGACCTTTCCCGGCCGCCACATCCTTTGGTGACCATCTGGGGGATGTCCTTTAAAGTTGTCGGTATATTCTCCGGCAAAAAATTGCAGCAAGGCAACGATTTGGACGGTGAACCCTTGACGCCGGTGATCTTTCCGCGTGAAATGTCCTCAGAGTTAACCGAAGTCGAAGAAGAAGCGATGGAATCCGGGGATGATGTGCGGGCGTTTCAAAGCCGTTATCAGCACATTGCCGGGGATTTAACCCTTATTATCCCTTATCAGACACTGCTTGCCGGTGGTGGTCATTTAAAAGGTGTTGCAGTACGTGCCGGGTCGCAAGACATGGTGCGGGCGACCGCTCAAAAACTGGTGGACCGCTTCGGCTTGTCTCTGTTCAGTGGAGAATCTGATGGAATCTATCTGTATAATGCCAGTGATACCATGAGCTACAGCGGTGTGCCTAATATCATCATACCCCTCGTGATATCCGTTTTTATCGTTTTAAATACGATGATCAGCAGCGTCTATGAACGCAAGCGCGAGATTGGAATTTACACTTCGGTGGGACTGGCGCCATCGCACGTGTCCTTTCTTTTTGTGGCCGAGGCCATGGCGTTTGCAGTATTGAGCGTGGTTTGCGGTTATTTGTTGGCTCAAACCAGTGCCAAGTTCCTGACCGAAACCGCCCTGTGGTCCGGCATCACCGTCAATTATTCTTCAATGGCGGGGGTTCTGGCAATGGTGCTGGTGATTATCGTTGTGCTGGTATCGGTTATTTATCCCTCCAAAGTTGCAGGCGAAATCGCTATCCCGGATGTAAATCGCTCCTGGACGTTGCCTCAGGCCCAGGGCAATATGCTGGAACTTACCTTGCCATTTTTAATGACCTACAGAGAACATCGCAGTGTCGGCGGTTTTCTGTTTGATTATTTTGAGGGTCACCAGGAGATCTCCCACGGGATGTTTTCAACCGCCGACATTCAGTTTAGTCGCCATGAGTGCTCAGATCCTCCCGGACTGGCGAAAGAAACCTACGACTGCCCGGAGGATGAGTGTGAATTCGACCAATGTCTTCAGATTAAATGCCATGTTTGGTTGGCTCCCTTTGATTTCGGAATCATGCAGACAGTTGATTTCTTGTTTGAGCCGGCCGAGGATGAACCCGGTTTCCTTGAAGTCAGGGTTCAATTGATGCGAGAGTCCGGCGAGGCCAATGCCTGGCGCCGGATCAATAAAAACTTTCTGCATGAAATACGCAGACAGTTACTTGTGTGGCGCTCGTTTGACGATCCGAGCAAAGAAAAATACGAACACCGGTTGA
>JASFFJ010000332.1:0-8473 GCA_050124355.1 Desulfobacterales bacterium
AAAACGCCACATAGGCCAGATCCAGCAGACCGGCAAAGCCGGCCACTAGATTCAGCCCGAGGGCCAACATGATCCATAGCCCGGTCATGGTGAAAATTCGCAACCAATAATTATTTGGCATCAGGTGCGGCGCTGTAATCAAAATAATTGCGATGACGCCATAAAATGTCAGGCGATGGGGTGTGCTCCAGGAAACTTCACTGGAATCACTGGCGGCCGAGGTATGAGATTGGGTACTCATCAAAATTATTTTTTACAAATTCTACATCTTCTATTTATATCTATTTAAAATATTGGACACAGATTTTCACAGATTTCCACCGTTTAAGGAAAAATAACACGATCGATTTTATCTTTTATGTCCACCATCCTCCCAACGGCGGACATAAAATAATTATTCTCTGCGCACTTTGCGGCTCTGCGGTGAACGTTAAATCCAAAATTCGCAATCCTAAATCCCCAATCGTTACACTTTTTCCGGGACCTTCTCACCCATCAGACCCCAGGGCCGTATAATGAGTACGGCGATTAATATCACGAAGGCAACCACATCCTTATAGGCTGAGGGCAGGAAGGTGACGGCCAACGATTCGGTCAGACCCAACAGAATACCGCCCACCATGGCGCCCTGGATACTACCAATGCCCCCTAAGACCGCGGCTGTAAACCCTTTCAATCCCGCCTGGAATCCGACATAGTAATCCACTTGGGTGAACAACAGTCCCACCAGGACGCCGGCGGCGCCACCAAGGGCGGAACCAATCAAGAACACGACAACCACGATCCTGTCCACGTCGATGCCCATAAAGGCAGCTGCTTCGATATCCTGGGCCGTGGCTCGCATGGCCTTGCCGACCTTGGTTTTTTTAATCATTAGGGTCAGCAGCCCCATTAACAGAAACGTCACGGCGATAACCAGCACCCGCATAAACGAAAAAACGGTGCTGCCGATGTGAAATACGCGGATGTTTTCAGGAATCAAAGACGTCACATGAAATACACGGACTTTGGCGCCCTGGTAGGTCAATACGAGGTTTTGTAAAAAAATGGAAACGCCCAGGGCACTGAGCAGTAAATTCATGCGGGGGGCATTGCGCAACGGACGATAGGCAAAGCGTTCGGTCATCAGGCCGACCAGACCCGAGACGCCCATGGCGAGTACAATCATCAGTGATACAACCAGGGCCGCACTCATGATTGTCTGATTGTTGCGGGATAAAAGATGGAGCACCCACCACCCGGTAAACCCGCCGATCATATATATCTCGCCATGGGCAAAGTTGAGCATACCCAGAATGCCGTAAACCATGGTATAGCCGATGGCAATCAGTGCATAGACACCCCCCAGGGTTAAACCGTTGACCAGCTGCTGGGGTAATTGCTGAAGATATATGTCCAAAATTGGTCGGTTCCAGGTTCAGGGTTCAGCGTTCACCGCTGGATTTACGTTTCTGCCACGCATCGTGGATCGGGTTGGTACTGGAGTTATGAAAATTCTCATGTCAGGTCCCTTCACTTTTATCCCGTTTATATTCCTTTTTTGAGACCTAAGGTTTCAGATGTCAGTGTTCAGCCATTGTTCTTGCCTATACTGACATCTGACACCCGAATCCTGACACCTGACATCTTGCTTCACTTGAAACTTGCTGACAAACAAAACCGATAAGGTCTAAAAATTCCGATTACCTTACTTGCCGGTCATCACCGCGACCTGTTTGAAATCATTACCGACAACCTGGAAGAAATAGGTGGCGCCGCCCTTGAGATCTCCCTTGGCGTCGAAAGTCACCGGAAATCCCAGAATTCCTTTATAATTTTCTGTTTTTTGTAGATACTGCAGCACTTCCTGGCGGGTGATATCTCCGTCTGCTGCGGCCTTATCGATGGCCGATAGCAGGATATTCATGGCCTCGTAGGCTGGAGGACCAAATCCACTGAGGACTTCATAGGTGCTCTCATATTTTTTAATGTATTCGGCTGCTTCGGGTATCGAATATATGTCGGGCGCGAAATGATAGACATAAGCGCCCTCGGCGGCACCCTCGGCGGCTTTGATGAAATCATTTTTATCCCGTGCACCTTCAGTGCCGAAAAAGATGGCCTCAATTCCCAATTCTTTGGCCTGACGCACCCCAATGGCACAATCCGGTGCGGTGGTGGCCACAAAGAAAATTACATCCGGGTTAAAAGTCTTGACTTTGGTCAGAACCGCCGAATAGTCTTTGGCACCACCGACAATGATTTCCTGCATGATATCCGTTATTTCCAATTTTTTAAGACCGGCAATTGTCTCTTTGGCAATATTCTCATTATATGCTGTTTTTTCATTGAGCACGGCAACCCGTTTGGCTTTCAACTGGCGCTTGATAAAGAGTGCGCAATTCCAGCCATGCGCATCGTTGCGGGCATTGACCCGAAAGAAGTGCTTGTAGCCCTGTTCGGTCAATTCCGCTTTCGAGGCGGCAGTTGTGATAGTGGCCATATTGGCGGCGCCGTAAATCTTAAGAGTGGCTTGGGCAATGTGACTCATGGGCGGCCCAACCACACCGTACATTAATTCGTCGGCCACAAATTTATGGGCAACGTTGACACCCTGGGCGGGGTCCATGGCGTCATCTCCCATGATGTGTTTGATTTCAACGCCCTGAATGCCCCCTTTGGCATTCCACTCATCCACCGCAATTTGAGAGGAGTTGTAGATTTCCATGCAGGGTGCGGCCGCATCCCCGGTGAACGCACCGGCATTGCCGACATGAATACCTTTCTTGACATCCGCGCTGTGTCCGGGTCCAACTACGCCAAAGATCAACGCCAGCGATAACACGATCATTAAACCCTTTTTCATTGTTTACCCTCCTTTTTTGTGATGTTGGCTGAAAAACTGTGGATTGTTTCTATATTAGTTTTTGAGCGATGTTCAGTTAAACGAACGTTATTTAATTAGTATATAAGGGTTTAATTGTCAAGCTGAAGTTTAATGACGACAAATTATATAAATTATTGAAAATACTTATTATTAAAAATAATTGGGGGTGATATCGATAAACAATGACCTTGACAGTCCAGTGCCGATTGCCCTACACTACCTGGGTTTTTGGTGTTAATATGGTCAAGGCGACCATCCTCCCTCCAGGTGGCTCCCTGAGACCTGATGCTGTTTTGGAAAACAACCGGTAAAAAATAAGAAATAAAATTCAGAACGATTCGTCCGTAATCCAGTATTGTTGGCGCAACCGCAGACATTTGTGTTGCATCAGATTTTACGACATGTCAGTAGTTCTGAATTTAGGGTGCAAAAGCCATGTATAAATTAAAAGTCACCGCCGAAAGAATCGACGGGTACTGCAACCAGCCCATCCTGGTGGGGGATAGCTTCACTCTAGACGGCGGTAAAATTTTAATCCCGGAGGGTAAGCACATTTGTATGTGGGCCTTGCAAAGTATGATGCCCATATTTCCTCTCTTGCAGCGAGGCCAACCTGAAAAAGGGGATTGGACCGCCAAGGGCGGCCAGCTGTTTGTTTGCCCGGACCCCAAAGGACGCGTGCACTATCGCATCGAAAGGATCACCGAGCAATGATCACCCTTGACCTTGCCAGGTGTTCCGGCTGCAGCCGCTGTGAAGTGAACTGCTCGTTTTTTCATTCCGGCAAAATCGGACGTAGTGGCGCTCGAATCAAAGTCGTTAAAATTGAAGACATCGGAATTGATTATCCCGTTGTCTGTCAGCAGTGTCGGGAACGTTATTGTACCAAATGTCCGGAGAAAGCGATTCAGGTCGATTCTCTCGGACAGGTTATCGTTTCGCCAACCTTGTGCACGGCTTGCGGTACCTGTGAAATCCTGTGTCCCATCGGTGCCATAGAACTTTTCGAGGAAATTCCCCTTGCCTGCGATCTTTGCGGCGGTGACCCGCGCTGCGTTCAGGCCTGTACCCTGGACGCTCTTCACTTTGAACCCGAAGCTACCGGTGTCATCAGTTTAAAGGAATTCAAAACATCGAGCCGTGGACTTAATCCGGAGGCGAAGCGACTGCGCTATGTCATCTCGCTATCTCAGGAACTCAGGGACCGTTGGGTTGCAGAAAGGAGAGGATAAATGCTGAACGGCTACGGCGGCCATATCCTACGGGTAGATTTGACATCCGGGGTGATCCATCGTGAAAAAACAGATCCCGCCTACATGCTGAATGTTATCGGTGGCCGGGGACTCAATTCCACCCGCCTGTACGAAGAATTGCAACGGGACTGCGATCCTCTTGGGGCGGATAATATGCTACTGATTGGGGTCGGTCCACTTACCGGAACGCTTTTGTCGGCTTCGGCCTTTATGACCATTTCCGGAAAATCGCCGCTGACGGGCATTCTGGGAGATTCAGCGGCGGGCGGTTTCTTCGGGGCCGAGCTTAAACTGGCAGGCTACGACCAGGTTGTGATGACGGGCCGCTGCGAGAAACCCAGCTATCTTTACATCGCTGATGATCATGCTGAAATCAGGGATGCATCCCATTTGTGGGGAAAAGATATTTGGCAAACCACGGCCGCGATTCGCAAGGACATCAATGACAATGCTGCTCAGGTGGCGGCCATCGGACCAGCCGGGGAGAACCTGGTAAAATACGCCACCGTGGCCTGCAACAATTCCCGCATGTGCGGACGTACCGGCATGGGGTGTCTCTTCGGCGCCAAACAATTAAAAGCCGTGGCTGTTCGCGGCAAGGGGCGGTTGACAGTGGCAGATCCGCTCGGTTATCTGGATCTTTGCCGGGAACTGGATCAGAAAATAATGGCCCATTCCGAATATGAAAAGCGCAATGCCCTGGGCTCTACGTTGCTAATGAAAGCCTTAAACGGAATCGGAATTCTGCCCACCGATCATTTTCAACGCGGCCTGTGCGAATATGTGGATCGGGTCAGCGGTGAAACCTTGGCCGAAAAATTCAAAGTTAAAAATAAATCCTGCTTTAATTGCAATCTCCATTGCTCCCGCTATTATCTTGCCGGCGGGGCGGAAGCCGAAGGCCCTGAATTTGAAACGCTCTGCAGTTATACTTCCCGGATCGGTAATCATGATCTTGAATTTGGTCTTAAAATGAATGCCTTTCTCAATCGCATGGGGATCGATTCGCTGAGTTCGGGAGAGACCATTGGATGGGCGATGGAATGCGTCCAAAGAGGACTGCTTGACAAAGACGATTTTGATGGGCTCGATTTTACCTGGGGCAACTGTCAAACGGTTGAGAAACTGCTGGGGATGATTATCCGCCGCGAAGGCATCGGGGATCTCTTTGCCGAAGGCACTCGCAGCCTGGCCCGGCATTTCGGCAAAGGTAGCGAGGCATATGCCTTTCATGTTAAGGGACTGGATATGATCTGTGGAGATCCCCGCGGCATTAAAGCCTTTGGTCTGACCTATGCCATTGCCTCCAGAGGTGGTGACCATCTGAGAGCGGAACCGTTTTTTGAACTGACCGAACGGTATGATGAAGCGCAAAAGCGGTGGGGTGTGCGCGATATTGCCGATCGGTTGTCCGACAACGGCAAGGCCATCCTGGTGGAGCATACCGAGCGCCAGGCCCTGCTCACAGATTGTCTGACCATGTGCAAGAACATCGGTTTGAGTATGGACATTCTTGATTTTGATTTTGCTTCACGTTTGCTGATCGCCGGAACGGGCCTAAAATTTACCCCCGAGAAAGTGGATGACGCCTTGAAAAGCGTCATTGATAGAGATCGCAAGATGAATATTGATTTCGGAGTCACCGCCGAACAAGATACCCTTCCGAAACGGTTTACCCATGAGCCTTTGAAAGAAGGCGCTTCCAAGGACCAGGTTGTACCGATTGGACGCATGGTCAGGGAATATTATCTGGCTAAGGGATGGAATGATCAGGGGGTGCCGCCGGATTGATGTGTTAGACACTGGGTACTCGATCGGTTGTTGGCCTGGCGATTCGGCAACCGTTTGTGGGGATAGGGCTCAGGCCAGCCGCCGGCCACGAGCGTCCAGTCTGATCGAAAAAGAAACTACGAACAATCGAATAGCGAATGACGAAGTAAGGAATTTTATCTATTTTATTTATTATTTAATTGAGCAGAGCGAAGCGACATCCACCATTCGTCAATCGTCAATCGTCATTCGATATGCTGCAGTTCGATGTTCGATGTTCAATCGGTTAACTGTTTCGGCCCGGCGGGGTTCCTTATGGGGACCAAGCAACCGGCAAATACCACGGTCTACGCGTTTATTTTTCCGTCGGTTTCATTTCCAACACGGCCCTGACCGTTTTGGCAAGTTGATTGACGGTCAGTGGTTTCATTAGAAAGGCTTTAATACCGATCGCCTTGGCTTTTTGTTCATTTATCTGTTCGTTGAAACCTGTGCATAGAATGATGGGAATATCCGGACGGATGCCGATGAGTTCGTGGGCAAGTCTTTCACCCGTCATTTTTGGCATGGTCATGTCCGTTACGACAACATCGAAGTGATTCGGTCGTTCTCTGAATTCCTGCAGCGCATCAATACCGTTGTTTTTTGTGACGACCTGATAGCCCAGGCGCTCTAAAATTTCCCGGCTCAGGGCAACCAACTCCGGTTCATCATCGACGAAGAGGATCCGCTCGGCGCCGGTAGGTGCCGGCTGGGCCATTGTGCCTACTTTTGTTTTTTTATGGGCCTGGTCCGTATTCGTGCGGGGAAGATATACATAAATACTCGTCCCTTTTCCGACCTTGCTCTCCAAGATTACGGTTCCACCACAATTTTTAGTGATTCCGTGAACCATGGCTAGACCAAGGCCGGTGCCGACACCTTTTTCCTTGGTGGTGAAATAAGGCTCGAAAATACGTTTAAGAACCTCCGGCGTCATCCCATGTCCCGTGTCTTTGACGGCGATCATTATATACGGTCCCGGCTGTAAACCCGGTTCCTGGACGAGAATCTCCGCATGCGGCCCGATATCTAGATCCTTCATTTCCACAGTTAAGACGCCGCCATTTTGCTGCATGGCATGTTTGGCATTCGCACAAAGGTTCATTATAATTTGATGCATTTGGCTTGGGTCGATCACCACTTTGCCATCGCTGGCGAGATCCAGCTGCAATTGGATGGTACTGGGGAAGGTCGATCTGATAAGTTTCAGCGCTTCTTTTATGATCAGCCCAATTTGGATCGGTTGCGGTTGCAAGTCCTGAGATGTCTGGCGACTGAAGGTCAGAATTTGTTCTACCAGATCTCTTGCTCGCAGGCTGGCTTTAAGCACATGGTTAAGTTGCGCCCTCAACTGACTTTTCTCAGGCAGAGACAGCACCGTTAACTCCGTGTAGCCCATGACGGCAGCTAGGATGTTGTTAAAATCATGAGCGATGCCCCCGGCTAAAGTGCCGATCGCTTCCATTTTCTGGGCCTGAATCAACTGCTCCTGCAATATCTGGTGTTTTTTTTCGGATTTTTTATTCTCTGTTATGTCTCTGACAATCTGTACGGTACCTTTACGGTGGTGGGTTTTGTCAAATCGGGGAAACGCTTTAATCTCAAGATATCGATTCAGCTTGGGATGAAATAATTCTTCCGTAGAACCTTCTTCTTTTATTCTCGGGCTGATTTCGGCATTAGAATCACTATTTTCGTTGAACTGTTTGCTGCATCGCTGCTTTAAAAATTCCAAAAGGGGTGGGCCGAACGTCTGCTCTGCAGCCTTGTTGGCCTGGATAATATTGCAATCTTGGTCATGGATGCAAATGGCATCGTTGATAGTGTTAAAAGATTCCTCCCAGTTTTCCTTGGCCTGGAGGAGGAGTGTTTTCATTTTTTGCAGGTTAAAAAAATATGCCAGCAAAAATGAAATTCCAATCGAAACGTAGGGAGAGACCGGAGATAGCCATATGTTAAACGTTGCGAAGGCAATAATGGTAATCAGCGTGAGCGCCAACAGACTCAGAATACCAATAAACGTGCCGCTCAGGCTGCCATATTTGATGAACATAAAAAAGCAAAATACCGCCAAAACGGTCACAAACGTCCATCTCACCAGCGGTCCAACAGGGCGGATATCGCTGTTATCGAGAAAATTGTTAAGGAGATGGGCGTGGACTTCTACGGCTGGCATTTTGCTTCTGCGGTCAGTAAACGGTACCAGGATACCCTCATGAAGACCCGCTGTCGTCGTCCCCACCAATACGATTTTATCAGCAAAAAAAGAGGGCGGCCATTGACCTTCGAGGATGTCTGCAACCGAAATATATTGGAATGTGCCCGGTCCACCATAGTAATTAATCCAGCGGTTGTCGGATTGGATGATGTTGTCAAACACTTTATGCTGGGGAACGTTATCCTGAATTTCCGGCCGGCTGAGCTTTTTGTCGCTGATGACATCGTGTATTGCGGAAGCAAAGGAGGGCAGGGCGCCCGACGGGTGGGATATTTGATGAAATACCTCTCTGACAAAACCGTCGATTCCCTGTTCCAAATGGAC
>JASFFJ010000333.1:0-8419 GCA_050124355.1 Desulfobacterales bacterium
TAGATGGCAAAGATGTCGAGCGTTGGATGCAAACGAGTGCATCAGAGCTTCGTAGTGTCAAGGGAATGAGGCATTTGGAATTTATCCGTTCCAAAACGAATCCATCTCAATTTGGGGCTATCATGCACTTCAGGACGATTGAAGATCTGGACAATTATAAAAGCAAGGAGTCCGGTACCTACCAGAAACTTGTTCGCAGCGTTCGTGAAACATGGATGGATAACACGAAACCAGTAAACGAGCAGGTTTTTGAAATTTTGGATATCTGATTGCAGATCAGCTATTTGTGGAGTCTCTGTATAACGGTTTCAGTCATCGAAGATTCTGTGGTCGTGGAGCTGCAGCCATGGATGGGTGCTATTGATAGACTGAACGGGACGATGGAAACCACCTATGCTCAAAAGATGAAAGCGCCTCAATATCGGATTGCTAAAGAATCTATTTGTCGCGTCGAGGTGAGGGGCAAATTTCTCAGTTTGAGGACAGATTGATTTTATCAGGATAGCCATATCATATTTGAATTACAGATATAATATTTTATGAAGCCCACACAATTGAAATTTGGCAAACGACAGTTTACTCTCAGTGCAAAATTATAATTATCTCTGATTTTAACAATAGCAATTATGCTCTCTACCCCCACGACAAGAAAGGTAATCTCCATCGCCAAGCTTACCGCCGACGCGATGGTACCTTGATTAAAGAATAAAGGTTTACGTTCACAGAGTTCAAATAATAAGGGCAACTGACTGAGTTATAGAAATTTAAACTTTGCCCTATTATATCTAAAATAAAAACAAAAGCTTATACTGAAAAAGGGGAGTTACTGATCTGATGGAACAGCTCCGCAGCCAAAAAATACTTCAGCGGCCACGGTGGTCAAAGGTACGCGCGCTGTTTAAATCCATGGGATACAGCGATACTGATTTAGACCGGCCTTTGATTGGAATTGCCAACTCCTGGAACCGGTTGGTGTCCGGCCACTACAACCTGAAACAAGTCGCCGAGTATGTATCCCAAGGTATACTTCAGAGCGGCGGAACCCCGGCAGAATTCGGTGTTATTGGCGCTTGCGATGGAATCGCCAGTGGCCACGAAGGTATGCACTACATTTTGCCGTCACGCGAGTTGATTGCCAGCAGCATTGAAATCATGGTGCAAGCACATCGATTGGACGGCATTGTGTTGTTGGGTTCCTGCGATAAGATTGTCCCGGGCATGCTCATGGCCGCAGCACGGATAGACATCCCGGCCATTCTCGTGGTAGGCGGACCGTCGGCCGGTGGCTGCCAATTCGATGGTCGTACCGCCGACACGACGTCCATTGCCGAAGGGTTGGGCATGCTAAAGGCCGGCCGAATTGATCAAGCAAAATACAATCAGCTTGAAGACAATGTCATGCCGACCTGTGGATCTTGTTCATTTCTGGGAACGGCCAATTCTATGGGCTGTGTTGCCGAAGCCATGGGAATGAGTCTGACCGGAACCGCCACCATTCCGGCAACCCATGCCGATCGTCTCCGCGCCGCCCAGCACTCTGGACGACGGATTGTCGACCTGGTTCAAAAAGGAGTTACGGCACGACGCTTTATTAACCGCCTGGGCATCGAAAATGCGATTAGACTGACTGCCGCAATCGGTGGTTCGACTAATGTCGCCCTGCATTTGCCGGCCATCGGATATGAAGCCGGTGTATCCGTTCCAATGACCCTTTTCGACGAACTTTGTCAATCAACACCACATATTGCCAAAGTAAATCCAGCTGCTGCCCCCAACGTACCCGACTTTCACCAGGCCGGTGGCGTCCCGGCAGTAATGAAGGAAATTTTAGATTTGCTTCACGGCAACGCGCTTACCGTAACAGGGACGACTATCACAGAGAACTTGAAAAATATCCCCACCGGTGATCCGGCCATCATCCGTAGCTGCCAAAACCCATGGAATAGCCGGGGAGGTCTTGCGGTTCTCTACGGCAATCTGGCTCCCGATACGGCAATTACCAAGCCGGCAGCCATCCATCCGGACATGCACACCTTTGTGGGTAGGGCCAAATGCTTCGACTCTGAAGAAGACGCCAACCACGCCATCCTGGAAGGACGGATCGAATCGGGAGATGTATTGGTGATTCGTTATGAAGGCCCCAAAGGCGGTCCCGGGATGCGGGAGATGGCAACAGCCATGAAACTATTATACGGCCGGGGCCTAGCTATGAAGACCGCCGTTGTGACCGACGGCCGATTTTCAGGCACCAATAACGGATGTTTTGTGGGTCACATTTCCCCGGAGGCAGCTGAAGGAGGACCTATCGCAGCGGTGCAGGACGGTGATACCATTGCTATCGATATTCCAAACAGAGCCGTTAAGCTGGACATCGACGACAATGTTCTTCACGCTCGGCTTTCCAAATGGCAAAAACCGCCCAGAAAGATCACCACGGGCTATCTTAGCGTATACTCGAAATTGGCCTCCTCCGCAGCGCAAGGCGCTATTATTAAAGCCGATTGATCCAATTGCAGAGCAAGCAGCTCAAGCGCGAAACATTAGCATCGAAGAAGTAAATGAATAACCTGATGAGCAAAGGCAGTGCCATATGGCGCTGCCTTTTTCATTTTAACGTAACCACAAGGTATTGTGACTTTTTTCTCCTCGGGACGGTTGGGACCACCCCTAATATTGTAGATTTAGCTTGACACGTAGTACCACATTGTACTATCAGAGACATTCTTTTGATTTGAACTGGAATAGCCGATCCCTCTGCCCGCTATCTGCTGAATTGTAATTATCATTCCTTTATGGCAATCAATATGACCTCAAGACGTATAAATCAGAGACAGACGCCGCTTTCAATAACCCATAGAAAGCCAACAACACAAAGCCATCTATACAAGAAGGCTTATTCCATTATCTGCAGCCAAACTCGTCGAAATATGCGCCTCTCTCAAATTTGATTAAAACTTCCAATTAATTTTCATGCAATATTCAGGTATTAACCCCCCGATCCCACATCACCGGTGATTTCCTCTGCATAGGTGTTGATCCGAGCGATAACCTCTTGAACATCCTGGTCATCGATCCCGCGACCCTGGAGGACATCAATTAGATGACCGATATACAAAGCAAAATGATGTTTGGTAATGCCTCTTCCGTGGTGGACATGGCTAAGGGGTCTGCCGGTGTATAAAACCGGGCCATCCAACGCAGCACTAAAAAACTCGCGCTGCATCCGGCGAAGCTTCTCCACAGAGACGTCTGTAAAAAACGGCTTCAATTCCAGGTCGGCAAAGACACGATCATAAAAATCGTGGATAAAATCATTGATGGCTTGTTCGCCACCGACTCGCTCAAATAGTGTTTGCTGTTTATCGTTCATTTTAACCTCCGTATTAAAATTACCCCATTGGTAAAACAGAAATTCGACGTATGGCTTTGGCGTCTCGCAGCCATCGCTGGGTAATGTGTTATAACGTAATGAGACTAATTCTCTGCTCCAGCTTCTTTGAGTTTTCTGAGAATATTCGGGTACCCGAGGCCATCATCAAGGCAGAGCTGCCAATCTTGTTCTTCACATTCACGTCGGCGCCGTGTGTGAGAAGAACCTCCACAATATCACGCTGGGCCGAGACCGCGGCAAATATAAGGACAGTGTAACCCTCCCAATCGACCGCATCGAGGTCTGGATCTGCAGACAGTAAGGCTTTTACCGATTCGACTTTTTGGTTTCTGGCTGCTTCCATGATTGCAGTTTGACCTCGGACGCCGCTTTCTAGATTTACGTCTGCGCCATAGGATAGCAAATAATTTAACAGTTCAATTTCGCCTTTTTTAGATGCCGGGATCAGGGGCGTCCAAATTGGATTGATACTCTTTCGTCCAATTCAAATTCTGCAACCCTGAACCAGATTCCGGTTTCCTTTTGAACCTTTTCAAATACAGTTTTTAGAGATACCTCCTTAAGATTCGCCGTGACGGTTGCCCCTTGAAAGACAAGCGTGTTGCTTTCTTCACTATCAGCAACAACGATGAGGTAATTAGAAAGCACCAAAATGGTAGTCAACGATAGAAAGACCATTGCATTTTTGGTCATGTCCAATTCCTTCTTAGCTGTATTTATCTTTTGTCGATGCGACCCAGGTGAAGCTTACAATTGGCGCAACAAGCAGGCTACTTCTAAGATATTCCCGAACTGCATGCCGATCTGGGAGAGTTGGCCACCGGGCAAAAATCAGTCTGTTTACCAAATATATTTTTTTAGGGAAGATAGGCCTTTAGGCGCATAGATCATAACGGCAATCAGGAGGGCACCATACATCACAAGACGCCAGGCGCCCAGCTGCCTGAAGTATTCCTGAAATCCGATGAGAAGAAAACCTGCCAGGATAGAACCCCACAGCGTTCCCCTGCCCCCCACGTACGCCACCGTCAGAACCTCCACGGTTCTGGGAACACCAAACTCGGTGGTGTCCGGCGTCAGAATACCAATATAGTGGGCATAATAAGCCCCGATCAGTCCTGTGAAAAAGCACGCCGTCGTAAAATTGATGAGCTTGTACTTGGTAGCACTAAGCCCCAGGGTCTCGGTGGCCAACTGGTCTTCACGAATGGCTTTGAAGGAAAGACCGATCCTTGAATTCACCATGAGGACTGCTACGGTAAAGATGAAAACCGATAATATCAAAAGCAGATAATAATAGGGCAGCAGCTCGGCCCGTGAAAAATTGAAACCGAACAGGTCCGGCAGGGGTTTTACAGACAATCCCAGCATCCCGCGGGTGTAGCCGGGTGTGTTAGAGATTGTCAGCCGCAGCACTTCGGCCAGAAACCAGGTGGCCAGCCCCACGAAAATCCCCTGCAGACGGAGGGTGACCACGCCTGTGAGAAAGCCCAAAAAGCCGGCAGCCGTTGCCCCGATGAGCATTGCAAACCATGGGTTAATCTCATAGTGCAATACGGCCAGAGCAGATCCATAAGCGCCGGCGCAGATAAATCCGGCAAATCCAAAATTGATGAGTCCGCCATAGCCGATTTGAAGATCATACATGACCCCCCAAATGCCGAACATAAGCGCCGAGATAAATATGGTTGTAATGAAGCGATTTTCCCGCCAAATCCAAGGGGCTGCAAATAAAAAGGCTAAAACCAAAGCCACTTTGATGTAGCGGGAGGTATTCATACCTTTGTGAGAACTTCCAAAGAAACTCATGGCCGCTCTCCTGCAGGGGCAAAAAGTCCGGATGGTTTGAATACAAGAACCGCAATGACAATGGAAAAGACAATTACATTCTGCCAGCCGCCGGCCAAAAAGAAGACAGCGTAAGCTTCAAGCAGTCCCACTAGAATACCGGCCGCAATAGCTCCCTTGATATTGCCCAGGCCGCCAAGGATGACAACGACAAAGCTTTTTAGAACGGGAGCCATCCCGGCATTGGGATTGGCAGGAAATAGTGTGATCAAAAGCGCACCCGATATTCCAGCCAGGGCCGCTCCGATGCCAAAGGCCACGGCATACATCCGACTGACATCGATACCCAACGTCTGGGCGGCCTCCGCGTGCTGAGATGTTGCCCGGATCGCCTTGCCCAAGCTTGTGTTTTTGATAAAATACCAGAGCACCCCGACGGTCAACAGTGCCAGCCCCAGAATCACCAGGTGATCATAGATAAAAACGACATCCCCGATGACATACTGACCGGCAACAAGATTAGGTATTCCACGCTGAACCGAACCGAATATGATCAGCGCCAGGTTCTGAAATATCACCATCAGGCCGATGGTCAGAACAAATGAATCCATCAGCCATTCTCGACCGGCCTTCTTGCGGAGGGTGGATATCAGGCCCTTCTCCAGAATGATTCCCACTATCAAAACCCCGACCCCGGCAGCCAAAATACCCAAGGGAAAGGGTAGACCCAGCATGGAAGCTACAAAATACATGATATAGCAACCGATCATGAAAAGCTCACCGTGGGCAAAATTGACAATCGCCATGATCCCGAAGATCAGGGAAAGCCCGACGCCCATCAAAGCGTACATCGACCCTCTCACCAAACCGAGTACGATCAGTTGGATAAAAATACTTAGTTCCATTGGCTTTCCATATGATTAGATGGCGTTTATGCCTTGTTTTCGAAACCGCGAGCGGAAACTGTGGCACTTTGCTAATTGAAGATTGAAGACCAACTGTCAATATGATGCACCTATATCCATTCCTTGATAATATCCTCGATGCTGTCAACAAACTCCGTTTTGGGTCCATGGTGACTGTTTTGACCCAGGCGAAGTACATAGATGTAGTCGACCACATCCAGGCATTTATGGACCTTCTGATCCACCATTAAGATGGTGTATCCCTGTTCTTTTAATTTGACGATTTGCTCGTAGACCGTGTCAACCAGCTTCGGCATCAAACCCACCGAAGGCTCATCGATCAGGATGGCGCGGGGATGGGTCATGGTGAGGCGGGCGATCTCGAGAGTCCGCTGCTCACCACCGGAAAGGTTGCCGGCCGCCATTTTGCACTTATTCTTGAGAACGGGATAATGATGATAAACCTCATCCAGGGCTAGATCGAGAGATTTACGATCACGTTTGATGATCCAGCCGCCCAGTTCCAGGTTTTCCTCTACGGTCATCGCCGGAAAAACACTGTGCCCCTGAAGGAGATGGGCAATCCCCTGGCCCAGCATCTGATCCGGCTTGAGTCCCTTGATCGAATGCCCGTCATGAAAAATGTCACCTTGGCTAGGATGCAGGTAGCCGTATATGGTCTTCAAAAGGGTCGATTTGCCGGCTCCGTTGGGCCCGATGATACCGGTCAGACAACCTTCTCGGGCAACCACATTGACATCCATTAAAATGGGAACCTCTTTCACATAGCCCGAAGTAACATGTTTGACCTCAAGCGTCATATCAATGTCCCAAATAAGCGTCGATGACCGCCGGGTCATGCCGGACATTCTCCGACTCTCCCTCAGCGATGGTTGTTCCGGCTGAGAGAACGGTCAGGTTTCTGCAAAGTTTCATGACGGAGGGAATATCATGGCTGATCAAAAGAAATGTCTTATCCCGGGTTTGGTTCAGCTCGATGGTGACGTCGATTAATTGCTCAATCAAAGCGGGATTGACCCCTGCAAACGGCTCGTCTAACAGAATTACCTCAGGATCTGCCATCATGGTTCGCATGAACTCCAGCAATTTCTTTTGGCCCCCGGAAATTTCAACGGCCAGCTGCTCACGAAGATGGCTGAGTCCTGCCATCTCCAGAAGCTCCAACGCTTTTTTCTCACCTTTCTTCTTTGAAATCCGCTTGGGAATAAGCGGAACCATCATGTTCTCCATGAGCGTCATTTCATTAAAGATCCGAGCAACCTGAAATGTCCGTCCGATTCCCCTGGAGGCAATTTGATTCGGTTTCAGTCCTAATATCTCCCGGTTTTTGAAAATGACGTTACCGGCGTCGGCACCGTAAACCCCGTTGATCACATTGAACAATGTGGTTTTGCCAGCCCCATTGGGTCCGATGACCCCATGGATTTTGCCTTTCTCTACGCTGAGAGAGACCCCCTGCAGAGCAGGGATACCGCCAAACTTTTTATACAGCTGAGTGACTTCTAGAAATACCATCCTACATCTCGAAATATCCGCAAGCCTCTTGAAGGCTCTCAGCGGGGTTTTTCCGACAAAATGTTGTAATACATTAAGGTCTTAGCAAATCATAAATACTATTGATTGAAGATCGTCGATTGAAGATTGAAGATTTAAGGTCCGCCTTCAGCGGGATCAATTATTGGAAAGAAAATTAGGGCTTGATCCTCACCTCGGTCACGGTTTATTCGTAGGTTGGGTTGAGCATTCCGATATCTTTCGTTGGGTTTCGTTCCTCTACCCAACCTACTTATCAGCCATTATTATGCTATCGACGAAACCCAACAAAACGGCTGAAGATCGAATCATCCCCGAAAATTATAAAATGACGGAGCGAAGCGACATCCTCAAATATTCAATCCTCAGTCTTCAATAGTTAATACTCCGCGGATCCGGGTTAGGGGCTCACGACTCCAAAAGCATTAAATAGATTTAACTGCGTGAACAATCAGGAACTATGTCTACACCCACGGTGGGGCCTTGAACTCGGCTTCCGCCAGATCCGTCGGCCAGAGAATTTTGGGCTTTCCCCCGAACATCTGGACCAGTGGAAAAAAGAACCCCTCCATAAAATTTCCCGTTCGGATGTCATTTCTGGAGAGCTGATGCAGGGTTCCCTCCTCAGAGAAGTCTTTCCAGAAGTCATTGTAGGTGGCAAAGTCGTACATCTGCCAGACGCCTTTATATTTTACCTTCTCCCGGATGTGCTCCACCAGTTTTTCGAAATTAAGTGTGCCGGCGTCGTTAAGGGCTTTGATGGCGAGGCGGGTATGGTCAT
>JASFFJ010000334.1:0-8414 GCA_050124355.1 Desulfobacterales bacterium
ACAAAGTAGTTGCATCCGTTGCCGCCGTGCGTCGGTCCGGCGGCCTTCCGACCATAGATACCCCAACCCGGACAAGCCGGAATTGAATATTGACGATTGACGATTGAAGATTTGTTGTATCGCTTCGCTCTGTCTTTTCAATAAAAGTCGATAGCATTCCTCTCCGAGCCTTAGGATCTTCGAGCCAGAGGCTAAAATATTAAACTGGCTATGATATAAATCATGCGCAAACATGATGTGATTTCAATAAATAGGTACTAAATCACTATATTACTTATTCTGAAATGTTCATGCCCAGTGCCAACTATTGGACTGTAGCCCATGGCAGGGATCCCGGTGAGATGGAGCAGGACGCCGAAGGCAAGCAAATTATGGAGGTTCTCGGCAGAAATATGGCTTGGTTGATGAAGGTGATCGAAGCTGGGAGCACAAAAGTTTCTCCACCGGCCATGGTTGATAAAATTGTCACTAATTTTATTCGATAAGAGAATAGAATGTGGGTGGATTGATTATTATTGATGCCCCCAAGACAATTGCACATAGGGTTAAGTCACTTTGTATCGGTTGTTATAGCGGCAAAAAGTTGTATGAGACGGCATTAAAAAAAAATCAATTCTCATGCTGCGATATGGTCGATATATCTGGAAGAAACAGGCATTTTAGAAATATCAGATACCGTAAACTTATACCCTCAAGCAATAAATTGCGATTGCTCTGATAATAATAATCAATCAGACGCACAAAAGCATTGGGATACATAAATTATCATCCCACCGGGAGGGGTGAATCCGACATTTTGAATTCACCCTTTGTGAATATAAATCGGTCCGAATTCTATATCTGAATCCCGCCTCAAAATCCGGCCCATAAACAACGCGCAAAATTCAAGCTGCCCAGGAAAGATAATGATTTCTTGCGAAATATGGGCGGGCCGATTTAAGATTAACTAAACAAATACACAATAAAATAAATTAATTCAAAGGATTCGACTAAGGGCACGGAATATAACAAAAATACAGGCTCGAAAAAGAATGGATTGGTGATTGACCAATCTGCAAAAAATAGAAATTTTAATTACAGCATGATTTTTAAAATCATGACAGCTGTATCAGACTGCATCATCCTCTAAAAACCCTTGCGATATTAATTTCAAACATGTACTTTTATCAGAGTTGAATCTGTGGCAAAGCGCGGGTAACGAAGTACACTAAGTTTCTCCTGTCCTAAATGATATCAGAACGTTACCCTGGACTGAGGTACTCAACATACATGCATTTGCCCACAATTTTGTGGTATCAAATAATCTATTGAGATAATAAATCTTGTAACTCTCCACGTGATAACTAAGGTGGAACCTAAACAAAATGTTTCACTTCGGGGGATTCCCAAATACGTTTTTCTTCAAAAGAATCATTCAGAAAATTCCATGAACTACCTGAATGTTTGACGCTTGAGCATTATCGATTCTTTGTTTTTGTCAATTAAGCTTTTTTTCTTGCAGGGTCAATTCATTTTGCATTTATTTGGATATTTGCAATCTTGGGGATAAAATTTATATCTTTTTCGGACATGATATACCTAACAGGATTAATGCAATGATTATGTTTGCCATGGACTTTGCTTTCCTAAGTAAAGGCTTTGTCGATGGCAGCATCTGACGATAACTCCACGGAGGCCCCATGGATCAAATTATTCTTAAATTTGAAGAATCCACGCAATACGTTGACAGTATCCTGCATAATTGTCTGAGGAATGAAGAGCCATTGCTGGCAACTCTGTATGAGTCTGTAAACTACAGCCTTCAATCCGGCGGAAAAAGAGTGCGGCCTTTGTTCTGTTTCCTGGTTGGGGAGCTTTTTGGAGTCCGGCGAGACAGATTGGCATCCCTTGCATGTGCGGTGGAAATGATCCACACCGCATCACTGATTATGGATGATCTGCCGCATATGGACAACGGAAGAATTAGAAGAGGCAAACCTGCAAATCATATCATATACGGTCAGGATGTCGCTGCGTTGGCTAGCATCGGGCTGCTGACGCGCGCTTATGAACTGATTGCTGAGGATAAAAACTTATCGAATAAAAATAAAGCGAAGCTAGTACACAATCTCGCAATGACCGTGGGTTTCAACGGGATGGTCGGGGGTCAGTTCGTAGACCTCAAATTTTCGGATGCAACGGTGGATTATTCCGTTTTAGAATATATCCACACGCATAAAACAGCCTCGCTGTTTATGGCTTCCGGAAAAGGCGCTGCCACAATAGGAAATGCCAACGAAGAGGAACATAGAGCAATTGAAGATTATGCAAAATATCTCGGATTTGCTTTTCAGGTTGCCGATGATTTGAAGGATATTACAGGCAGTGCTGAGACAACAGGTAAAGATACGAAAAAAGATAAAGGCAATTTCATTAAATTGCTCGGGGTTGCGGATTCCAAGGCCATTATAATGCGCTACGCTGAAAAAGCCGGCGATGTCTTGGGCGTATTTAACGGAAAGTGCGAAAACTTGCTCGCTTTGAGAGACATGCTTCTGAAAAAGTCCCTTTGACAGCAATCCGAAACCCAAGGGTACGTGCTTGCAGCTTATTAAAAACTAATAATTTTAACGCTTCCCACGTTAGGAAATGGCGCGAATATAATTGGGACATAATAGAACTGCTGCTGAAAAAACGTTGTAATGAGCTTCTTCACAAGCACGCCAGAAACTCGAGATCCCTATCCACCTCAACGAGTTCACTCACGCGATACAGATCTGGGCCAAATAAGCCTGGATAGGTGGTTTTCACTTAATTTTTTATTGACAAGGTAGTTGGCTTCGTGTATGTGGAATGTGCTGGCTTGTTTTCTAGATGCTCGTGCCTTGGGGCGCACATGATTGCCAGGCACATTCATTCTTTTGATTGGTCCATCCGCTAAAAGGTTCGCTATTTAAACTCACTCTCAGTAGCTGCTTCAGGGAAAACTGCTGAATTTCATCTCCAATTCTCATGCTCGATCCATAACGCGCGGACAGGGACCGATTCCCATGTTGTTAGCGTCTTACCGAACGTAGAGGAGGAAAAATGGCTGACATTCGCAGAATCTCCGGCAATTGGAGAGGTAGACTCGTCGATGTCCAAGGATTCGAAGGTGATTTAGAACTCAACCTCAAAAGCGGCCGCGATGGAAGGCTGAGCGGCATGTTCAGCGTCGAGATCGGGGCGAATCACTCGACCCTGCGCCAACGTGGCACGGTCGAAGGGAAAGTCTCCCAAAAGGGTTTGAATCTTGCATTCGCTGTTGAGAAACCTCCTCTAAAGATCAAACTCACTGGTGACGTTATTGATCTCAGGGACGGCGGCCTCGGCCTGAGAGGCGCTTACGATGTCTCGGCGCGGAACTTCTCGCCCTTGCAGGGAGGCGTCGCCTGCGCGGCGAAGGATCAAAAGGTGGAAGTGGAGATCGCGACCAAGCGGGAATGGCGATAGTCTCTTTTTAAAACTGGGCCCACCTTGAGATGTAGCGCGACAAGAGTGGGTCGTTAGACAGCGCTTGGCTGGATTCGGGCCGGGTCTGGGAGATGTCGATCCGGCGTTTCCATGACTGTGAATGAGGAGGAAGACGGACAATGAAAATTGCAGGTAGATGGGAAGGAAAGTTACTCGACGCGTCCGGACCGGTAGCGCGGGTCGTGACCGATCTAAATGAGTCGCGCGGTCGCGTTAAAGGCGAATTCTCGGTTTATTTCGGGTCGGCACGAAACAATTGTGAGGGTGCCGTATGGAAGCTGGCCCAGACTGCGCCGGTGAGCGGCAGTTTCAATTCGCGTGGCGGCAGGCTACGCATGAAGTACAAATTAGACATTGGACGCAAACCGATCACTGCGAGTTTTGAGGCAAAGCTCACCGAGGCGGATCCCCATGCCCGGGGCGCCTTGATTGGCTCTTACAAAATGAGTGACGAGGGAAAGCAGATTGGCTTAGAGGGTGGTGCCTGCATTCTCTGGCGCTATGGCAAATGAGGAGGTACAAGAATGGCTTGTCCAGCAACTACGATTCGAATCCGAACACGCTGCGTCGAGGAAGCGTGGCATGGGGGTTGTGAACGCAGCGAAAGAACCTGTTCGCGATCGCAGATCGATGATATCTTTGACGCTCTTGACGGGATCTGCGACAAATTGGATTCCTGCGATTTAAGCGGGTTGAGTGACCTGAAGGATTGCCTGCGGAGGGCTAGTGAGAATGTCGTCTGGCGGTGCGCCTCCTTGGGGGACTCAATCATCGGTCAGACCTCTGGCAACGAAATTACGCTAACGCCATCGGCATTTGCCAGTACGACCAATCGTTTCGAAGCCATCGTCTTTCACGAGCTAGTCCACGCTTGTGGCGGGACAGAACTGGACTCGGAGGCGTTCGAGAATCACTGTTACCGCGGCGCAGGCGCAACGGTTCCGACCTCCGGCGATTTCCCGAAGTTCCGTGATGACGGAGGACGGTGGGTGAATTGGAATGGTTCCACCGGCAGCGTCACCACCAAAGACGGCCAGGCACTCAACGTCAATAACGCAGCGTTCGTTGACCCCAACCCGCCATCCGGTAACGGTGGTGGCTGGATATAAGAACGGCAAGGAGGTTCTTGCGGCTGTCCAACGCGGTATCACCCGCTTGCGCAGTTTGCACGAAGGGGGACGGTGGCGTGGTTTTCCCACGTTAGCCGGCGAGTCCGATATATGGGTTACGGCATTTGTCGCGGCCCACCTCCGGGAACTGTCGCCACGGCACGCCGCACTCGCAGAAGCGCGGGCTTACCTTGCTGCGCAACTCCGCCTGCACTCCGGTTGGTCGTACGGTGGTGATGTCCCCCCTGATGCCGACTCCACTGCCTGGTGCCTCATGGCTTTGCGGGGGAGCCCGCAGATTTCGCCGTCGGCTCGTAGCGAGGCTCAAGAATTCCTATCTTCCCATCAGTCCGAAATCGGGACGGCAACATACCGCGAAGAAACCGGTATCCGTGAATACATAGGGGTGGGACCAGCAGTTTCGTTAGCAGGCTGGACGTCTGCGCATCCCGACGTATCTGTGGCGGCGGTGTTGGCTGGCGTTCCGCGCCTCGGCAGCGGTGCGAGTCTCGCCGTGTTGCGTCGGCTCGCTGCTTGTCAGAGTGGTGCCGGTTTTTGGGATGCCTATTGGTGGAGAGGTCCGTTTTACACCTCTGCACTCTTATTGCGTGCGGTCCAACGGGTGAATCATCGGTTGCCGGAGCCACATGCCCAATGCATCCTCGCTGCCCTGAAGCGCGAACAACTTGCGAACGGTGGTTTCGCACTGGGAGCGTCCCTCGAGCCGGATCCATTTACAACGGCATTAGCCCTGGAGTGCTATACTCACCTCGCCTATTTCGGGGGCGAGCAAGGGCGACGCGCTGCCGTGTCAGCTCTGCTTGAGCTGGAATGCGGGAAACTCGGCTGGTCCGGCGAATATACCATGCGGATTCCGGCGCCGGATGTCGTCGACCCCGCGCGAGTCTCCGAGTGGGCCCGTGGAACAGGTGGTGGAAACAGCTTCGTTATGGACACCGACGGTGTCTTTGCCACGACTTTGGCTTGCTTCGCCCTGGTACGTTCGCACGCAGTGGAAAACAAGGGGATACTGGAGGAAAAACCGACTTTGTCAATCCCGCGCGAACCCTTTCCCGACGATGCGGTCGTCACCCTGAGCCGCCGCTGACCCCTATGAAATGGCGTGCCCACTTTAACTCAACGTTCTTTTCCGTCTGGCAAGACTGCGGTCTTCCCAACCCGTCTGGCTACGCGACCCGCTACGACGAAATCCTCAGTGCTATCGATCTCCCGGATACACTTGTCAAGTCTGCGACGAATAATTCCGGTCCCCTTGCTGAAGCGATTTTGCAGGACGTCTATCGCTTCGGTGTCTTCTTTGGTCATGCTGTCGGGCGTCTGCTTGTGTTACCGGACGCCGAAATCGACCGGCGTGCCGATTGGTGCGGTTGCTTTAATCTCGGGATCAGTCTGTTCGATTACCTCATAGATGAAGCCGGGCGTGCTGAGGATCTTCTACGCTGGGAACCTTTCAATCGGCTAGTGAGCGGCGCTGATCCCGTTTCCTCATATCCTGGCGCCAACAAACCACTTCTCTCTGCTGAGCGACTCCTCCGCGAAATTTCAACGGATGTCTTGACTCGGCTCGAGATCGAAGTCGGACCGGTGGATAAACAACAGCGTCCCGATGGGATGTGGCGCTCTTTCAGCGAAATGATTCGTGCCGAGATGTCGATGTCGCAGGCCGAATTAACAGCGAATCCGGAAGTTGCAAAATTGTTGGATACTGCTATGATTAAATCAGCTGGACCGTTCCGTTGCATGGCTGAGTGGATGACCCTGGGTACCAGCCGTCCTGGGTTCTCGAGAGGATCTGCCGCGGCGCTGGGCGCGACCATAGGCAACTGTTACTGGCTTGCCGATGATGCAAAAGATCTGTGGGTGGATCTGGATGCACGCCGCTGGAATCTCTTTCTGCTTACCGCAGCAAAGACGAAGCCTAATCTCTTCGGAGAGTGCTTCGATCCCGCGTTTGAGGTCCGTTTGAGCAAGATTTTATTACGCCACGGCTGGGTTGAAGGAATTGTCACGCCGATGATTGAGCGATTTCAGGTGGAACTCACTCGCACGCCGGTACAACCTGACATTCGAAACGAGGTTGCGGGAATGATCGCGGTATCTCTCGAACGATGGCTTCGATAGGTAAGCGATGAAAATATGATTGGATTGCAGAGGAGAACTATGAATACAAAATTTGCAGGTGTGCTGTACTTGGGTGTGATTCTGGTAATTTGCGGTACCAAACCGCCTGAGGTCATGGCACAACCAACGGCTTTCGTAGGTTCGCCGAAAGAGGAGACACAACGCATGAAGGCAGGCAGGTGGGAGGGAGAATATATCGATATCGACGGGCACCGCGGTCGGTTGCGGCTCACTGTCGCGAAAACCGGCACGAAAATCAGCGGCAAATTCGAATTGTCGCTGGCGACGGAGGACGAGCCTGAGCGCTATCAGGGAACATTGTCAGGTAAGATCGACGGCAAGCAACTCGTCCTGAAGCTGCATATGGCGCGGGGGGAGCCAATGGTTTGCACCCTGATGCTTCGACATCCAGTGGCGTTCGCCGAGCAGGCTATTTTCGGAGTCGTCGAGCCAGTGCCGGCGCTGAAATTCAGTGGCGGCACACTGGTGGCCTGGAGATTTCGAGACGATTAGAAATGCGATTCGCACGGGATAGAAAGTCACGGTATCGGGTTTAAAGTTAGGCCCGCATATGCCACGGGATGAACTCGCTGCTGCCGAATCCCATTTTCCGCATATTTGGATCCAGCAGATCAACCCCGAATCACCCCCGGTCACGGATGACCCGAGATTGCCATCTGATTCGCAGAGTTAAAATTCCTTTTGCTGATTATTGACGTTCAAATATGAATGCCTTTGAGCGCTATGTATTGGAGCTGATCCGATATATGACAATTCTTGATGTAGCCAAGCACCTGAATGCCGGCTGGGATCTGATCAAAGTTATCCAAAAACGATTCCTCAAACGATGCTATGCAAAGCCGTCGTTTAAATAGCAGCGGATCATCGCTATCGATGAGGTCTCTATCGGTAAAGGGCATCAATATTTGACGGTCGTTTTGAATCTGCTGACCAGCGCTGTGATCTTTGTCGGTGACGGCCGAGGTGCTGATGCCCTGCAGCCCTTTTGGCGTAGATTAAAACCCTCAAAAATCCGGAAAATCTAAACCCGGATAAAAACAAACACCAGCACTTGCAACAAACCTTGGAGCTTGATCAACCATTGGCAACCGCTTACTACCTTAAAGAAGAACTGCGACAACTGAGGAAACAGAAAAACAAGAAAAAGGCCACCGCAGTGTTGGAAAATTGGATATCCTTGGCCAAAGCGGCGAGAATAAAAATTTTGGCGCAGCTTGCCAATTCATTATAAATGAATTTGAGAGAAAGTTTCATAGAAATTGGATCTACATTTCGGGTAAACGATTGTATACTAGGCATGCGCAACCTACACTTTGGTTGAATTGTGGAACATAACGGCTATAAGTTCACAATCGGCATCTGCCAAAATCTGGTTGGGATTGGCATTCGCAATACAAAATTAAATTCTCTTTCCAATTTAAACTGTAAATTAATTGACTGCCTCAATATTCTTGCATTTTGTAAAGGCACTGGACGCCCAAAACTGTTTGGCGGCATCAACAGAACGAACGCTAAAAAATCTCTCCCCCTACCCTACAGCTCGTTATTAAAAACGTTTGTGATCTCCTCGGGCTGGATGCAGATTATAATTCTTATATAGCTGAATTGTAAATATCGATTTAAAATCCCATTTTGTTTACCCTTTGGGAA
>JASFFJ010000335.1:0-8399 GCA_050124355.1 Desulfobacterales bacterium
AACAATATGGCGCTGCATATAAATATAATATTGGGAATAAGCCACCTAATCCGGAATAACTTGAATTGACTATTGAAAATTGAAGATTGAAGATTTGTGGATATCGCTCTCCGAGGCGAAGGCGCTAGAACCTCTACGAGCCGGAGGCTTCGCTCATTCATTTAAAAATGGTGTAAATATTCCAATCCTAATTTATTGACACCAAAAAAAAAAGAGAATTAACGTTTAGGGTTGAAAACAGAATCCCTTCTTCAACAATATTTCAACAGGACTTTTTATGGAAACGATACATACCCTGCATGACTATATGCTCCGCACCGAAAGCATCACCTACATTTTAATCGTGGGCGCGCTTATCGGCATCACATTTTTCTACCGCTTTTTGACAGATAGAGACGAGGATGAAAAGTAACCTTTGAAGGTGAATTCGGCCTTCGGCCCATAGGAGCCTGCGCCTACGCCCCGGCGGGAAGGCAGAATGTGGAAACATTAACGCATGCGGCAGATAGCATAAAGGACTGAAGACAGGAATCAAACCCGACGGCCTGAAAAGGTTACCCGCCTTGGGCGGGCGGCCAATTTAATCAAAAAAAACTAATGATTGAATAAAAGTCATTATTATAGATTCAAAGGAGCGACACATGTATGAATTTGTCACCGGCCCTCTGGCCTGGCTGTCATTTGCCATCTTTTTTATTGGGGTGATCGTTCGCACGGTGCTATACATCAGGGGGCTTGACTGGAAACTTGACCGCGTGACCTATTCAGTCAATACCTCTTATGGCGTTAAAGGTGCCGTACGTTCCATTGTTTACTGGTTGTTTCCCTGGGCAACCCGCAGCTACCGCAACAATTCCTGGTTTACTTTATGGGTATTTGTAATGCACATTGGACTGTTGGTCACCCCTGTTTTCCTGCTGGGACACAATATACTGCTGAGGGAAAGATTGGGATTCAGTCTCTGGACCCTGCCGGAGGGAGTGTCGGATGTGCTGACGATTCTGGTGATCGTCGCCGTGGTGTTTCTGATTCTGCGCCGCATCGCTCTGCCGGAGGTTAGACTTATAACAACGGCATATGATTACCTGATAATTGCCATTGCCGTCGCGCCTTTTATTACCGGATTAATCGCCTCTCAGGGGGCATCGAATTATAATTTCTGGATCATTGCCCATGTCATTAGCGGCGAGATCGTTCTCGTGGCGATACCGTTTACCAAGTTATCGCATTTTATCCTGTTTTTTCTTTCCCGAGCCCAGCTTGGCATGGACTATGGAATCAAACGAGGCGGCATGAAAAGCAAGGGCATGGCGTGGTAGCAAGCCGGACAAGCCGGGATTGTAGATTGAAAATTGAAGGTTGATAAACTTGTAAATTGTCAATTCATCCGATTTGCCGTCATTCCGGCGAAAGCCGGAATCCAGTAAATTCAATCGGTTCTGGATGCCGGATCAAGTCCGGCATGACGATTCGAGGATTTTTTACGAAGCCGTCAATGTTAGAAATACAAATGCTTAACTCAGATAAACCGAAAATAACAAATTACAAGCACCAAACGACAAATAAATCCCAAATATCAATATCCAAATCTCAAATAAAATTTAAAGCCAATTTCATGGAATTTTGAATTTCGGTTATTGTGATTTTTCTGGTATTTGTGTTTTGTTATTCGAAATTTTTTATCACTGAAACCCGAACACTGACACCTGAAACCTTATGTTTCTTACAACATGCTGTCAGAAAAAAGCCGATAAGAGCCAAATTTAAAGGACATAGAACCATGCCGGAAGGAAAACTTTGCAATAAAAAAACGGTAAACACCAAAGAAGAACTGCAGGCGCTTTTGGCGGACAAAAGCGGTAAACAATATTATGAGGAAATGAACCACCTCGATGTGGATCGCAAGAAGTTGTGGGGAACCATTCAAAATACATTCAAGTCACGCCTGAAATCCTGGCTTGAAATCTGTTCTCACTGCGGACTGTGTGCCGAAAGCTGTTTTTATTATCTTGCGAATAACAAAGATCCCAAGCAGGTCCCTTCTTATAAAATTCAATCCACCCTGGGTCAGATAATTAAACGTAAGGGGAATGTAGATAGTGCCTTCTTGCAGGAGTGTATGGACACCGCCTACGCCAAATGCACCTGCTGCACCCGATGCGGTGTATACTGCCCATTTGGGATCGATACGGGCATCATGTTCAGCTACCTGCGCGGGTTGTTGTTTGCCCAGGGTTTTGTACCCTGGGAGATGAAAATCGGTTCCGGAATGCACCGGGTTTACCGGGCCCAAATGGACATCACCACGGAAGATTGGGTGGATACCTGTGAGTGGATGGCTGAAGAATATGAGGAAGACTGGCCGGGACTCACCATTCCCGTCGACGTCCAAAACGCCGATATTATGTACACCGTCAACGCCAGGGAACCCAAGCATTACCCGGAAGATATCGCTGAGGCTGCCATTTTGTTCCACGTCGCCGGTGAGAACTGGACAGTTCCCAGTGAAGGTTGGGAAGAAACCAGCCTGGCCATGTTCGGCGGCGACTGGGAAGCCTGTAAGATGCAGGTTGAGTCGGTGTATGATGCCATGGGTCGGTTAAATCCCAAACGAATGGTGGTCACCGAATGCGGACATGCCTATCGGGCCACCGTCATCGAAGGGCCTTACTGGGCCGGCCTTAAGTCCGGGAAAACACCGGTTGAAAGTTTTCATTACGTTGAGTGGGTGGCGGAAGCCCTCCGGACCGGAAAACTGAAAATAGATCCCAGCAAAAAAATAAAGGAACCGGTGACTTATCAGGATTCCTGCAACTATGTCCGCAACGCCGGCCTGGCCGACATCGGCAGGGAGATCATGAGCTATATTGCCGAGGATTTCAGGGAAATGACACCCAACCGGGAACATAATTTCTGCTGTGGCGGCGGCGGCGGCCTCAACGGTATCGGACGGTACCGCCAGCAGCGCAATATCGGACTAAAAATCAAGCGGGATCAGATTCTGGCCACGGGTGCCAAGCTGATTATCGCACCCTGTCACAATTGCTGGGATGCAATCAGGGATCTGGAAGAGATCTATAAAATTGGAATCCGGTGGTCCTTCTTGAAACCGCTGTTGATCAATATGATCGAAGTGCCGGAGCATTTGAAGCCGCAGGAAGAATGAAATAGACCCTTAGTCCATTAATTCTGACACCTTGTTCTAAGGTAACGAAAGTTTCAGCAAAACACAAATAGCATTGATTGAAGATTGTCGATTGAAGATTGAATATTTAAGGTCCGCCTTCGGCGGGATCAATTATTAAAAAAAGATCATAAAAAGGCAGAGCGAAGCCTCCGGCTCGTAGAGGCTTTAGCGCCTACGCCTCGGCCTCCGGCCATAGGGCATAAGACCTACGCCCCGGTGGGAGAGCGACATCCACAAATCTTCAATCTTCAATCTTCAGTATTCAATTCGCTGTCCTCCCATAATTAGACCCTTATCCTGAATATTTCAAAATTCCTTGACACTTAAAAGCACGGTTGATAGTTTACTTGATTTTATAAAGGAATCAAAAAAGTTCAGCCACCCGACACCAAGCAATAATAAAAGATTATATATGGTAACCTGCCTGGCTGGAGCATTGCAAAGAATTCTCATCATTCAAGAAGGCATTTATGACCAATTTCAGTTATCAGGAAATGTTTCCCCTCGGGCAGGATGCCACCGAATACCGGTTATTGACCGAAGATCATATATCTACCGCCGCCTTTGACGGCCAGGAAATTCTGAAAATATCGGCCCAAGGGTTGACGCTTCTGGCTGAGCAGGCATTTCAAGATGTTTCGCACCTGCTGCGATCCTCTCATTTGAAACAGCTTGCCGGTATCTTTAATGATCCACAAAGTTCTGCCAATGATCGCTATGTGGCCCTGGAATTGCTCAAAAACGCCGTGATATCGGCGGAGGGTGTTTTCCCGATGTGTCAGGACACCGGCACGGCCATTGTCATCGGGAAAAAAGGGCAACGGGTGTGGACTGATTTTTCGGATGAAGAAATGCTTTCCAAGGGTATCTACGATGCCTATACTAAGGGCAATCTTCGATATTCACAGAATGCGCCGCTAAGCATGTATGAGGAAAAAAATACCGGCAGCAATCTGCCAGCTCAGATTGAACTGTATGCCGTTGGGGGCGACAAATACCGCTTTTTATTTATTGCCAAAGGCGGCGGTTCGGCCAATAAAACCTACTTGTACCAGGAAACCAAAGCCGTTCTTACGCCGGAGAAATTAACGGCATTCATGCAAGAAAAAATGAAAACACTGGGTACTGCCGCCTGCCCACCCTATCATCTGGCGTTTGTTATCGGCGGGACTTCCGCCGAATTCAACCTAAAAACGGTAAAATTGGCGACGGCCAAATATCTAGATGATCTACCGACCGCTGGCAGTGAATCCGGCCATGCTTTCCGGGATGTGCAACTTGAGGGCGAAATTCTAAAAATGTCTCGTGAACTTGGCATTGGCGCCCAATTCGGTGGCAAATATTTTTGTCTGGACACCCGCGTCATTCGTTTGCCGCGCCATGGTGCCTCTTGCCCCATTGGAGTGGGCGTCAGCTGCAGCGCCGACCGCAACATCAAGGCCAAAATTAGCCGCAAAGGCATTTTTTTAGAAAAGCTGGAGAACGATCCGGCCAAATATTTACCGGAAGTCGAAATTGCTGCTCAAGACGCGGTGCGGGTGGATTTAAACCGGCCGCTGGCAGAAATTCGAGAACAGCTCGGTCAATATCCGGTGGCCACCCCGCTGCTGTTGACGGGCAAAATCGTGGTCGCCAGGGACATTGCCCATGCTCAATTAATGAAACGTCTGGAAAGCGGCGACACACTTCCCGATTATTTCAAAAATCATATCATTTATTATGCCGGCCCGGCAAAAACCCCGACCGGTTACCCGTCAGGCGCATTCGGCCCGACAACAGCCGGTCGAATGGATGCCTACGTGCCTGTTTTCCAAGCCCAAGGTGGATCCTTGATTATGCTGGCCAAAGGCAATCGATCTAAACTGGTGACGGATTCCTGTCAGCGTTACGGTGGTTTTTATCTGGGATCCATTGGAGGACCGGCTGCACGGCTGGGCAAAGACTGCATTACCAACGTTGAATTGATCGAATTTCCTGAGTTGGGTATGGAAGCCATCTACATGATCACTGTCAAGGATTTTCCGGCATTTATTATCGTGGATGACAAGGGCAACGATTTTTTTGAAAAATTGCTGCATTAGTTGTAACGATATTAGCATTTGATTAAGAATAATTAGCCACAGACGCACACAGACACATGCGGACAATTTGTTTGAGAAAAAGACGTCTGTGTATCTCTGGGTGGGTCTGTGGCCAATTTAAACAAACGATCTGGTTCGAATAAACGATAAGGAGTATTTTATGGCTGAAAAATTTAAAACCATGGATGGAAACACAGCAGCGGCGCATGTGGCCTATGCCATGAGCGATATATGTACCCTCTACCCGATAACGCCCTCCTCACCCATGGGCGAGATCGCGGATGAATGGGCTGCTGACGGACGCAAAAACATTTTCGGACAAACCTTGACGGTACGCCAGCTTCAATCGGAAGCCGGCGCGGCTGCTTCGGTGCACGGCTCTCTGGCTGCCGGGGCCTTTACCTCGACCTTTACGGCCTCCCAGGGACTGCTGCTAATGATCCCCAACATGTACAAAATGGCGGGGGAGCTTTTACCCGGTGTGTTGCACGTCTCTGCCCGGGCGCTGGCGGCCCATGCACTTTCTATATTTGGCGATCACCAGGACGTCATGGCAGTGCGACAAACCGGTTTTTCCATGATAGCGGCATCTTCCGTGCAGGAAGTCATGGATTTGGGATTGGTCGCCCATCTGTCTGCCATCAAGTCATCTCTTCCGTTTCTTCATTTTTTTGACGGATTTCGTACATCCCACGAAATACAGAAAATTGCCGTGATCGATTACGAAGATATGGCCAAATTAGCAGATCGGGATGCAATCGCTAAATTCCGCGCCCGCGGTGCCAATCCGGAAAGGCCCGAACTGAGGGGAACTGCTCAGAATCCTGATATTTATTTCCAAAATCGGGAAGCGGTGAATCCGTATTATTTAAAGGTGCCGGGTATCGTCGACGACTACATGAAACAGGTCGGAGAACTGACTGGACGAAGCTACCGGCTCTTTGACTACGTGGGAGACCCACAAGCAGAGAACGTCGTCGTTGCCATGGGATCATCCTGCGAAACCATCGAAGAGGCTATCAACTATCTGAGAGGTCAGGGTGAGAAGGTAGGCCTGGTCAAGGTTCGGCTGTATCGGCCCTTTTCAACCGATCACCTTTTCGCGGCAATTCCGCAATCTGCCAAAATACTCACTATTCTTGATCGTACCAAAGAACCGGGGGCGCTGGGTGAACCGCTTTATTTGGACGTTTGTACCGCTTATATGGAAAAAGCGCAAACACCTAAACTGTTAAACGGGCGCTATGGATTGGGATCCAAGGAATTTAACCCGGCCATGGTCATGGCGGTTTTTGACAACATGAAAGCCCCAACGCCCAAAAACCATTTCACGGTGGGGATTGTCGATGACGTCACGCAAACATCCCTGGAGATCGGTCAGAGCCAGGATGTGACACCCAAAGGCACGGTGCAATGCAAGTTCTGGGGCCTGGGCGCCGACGGTACGGTGGGGGCCAACAAAAGCGCGATTAAAATCATCGGCGACAACACCAATATGTATGCCCAGGCTTATTTTTCCTACGATTCTAAAAAATCCGGTGGCGTTACCATCTCCCACTTACGTTTCGGACAAAAACCGATTCAATCAACCTATCTCATTGATACCGCCGATTACATCGCCTGCCATAAAGATACCTATGTTGAGGTCTACGATTTACTGGAAGGCATTAAAGACGAGGGGATTTTTGTCCTCAATTCGCCCTGGTCGCAGGAAGAGATGGAAAAAAAGCTTCCGGCTGCCATGCGACGCACCATTGCCCAGAAGAAGCTTAAATTTTACAACATCGATGCCGTTAAAATAGCCGGTCAGGTAGGCCTGGGAGGTCGTATCAATATGATCATGCAGACGGCCTTTTTTAAACTGGCCAATGTGATACCGGTGGATGAAGCCCTTGCATACCTCAAAGATCAAATCCAGCAGTTGTTCGGCAAAAAGAGCCAAAAGATTGTCGAAATGAACTATACCGCTGTGGATAAAACCCTCGAAAATCTGGTTGAAATCGACTACCCGCAATCCTGGGCCGAGTCAACGGACGGCCCAAAGGCGAGTGACGATGAACCCGATTTCGTCAGGAATGTGATGCGACCGATGCTGGCGCAGCAGGGCGATAAATTGCCGGTCTCCGCATTTACCCCGGACGGAATTTTTCCGGTGGGAACGACACGGTATGAAAAGCGCGGTGTGGCCATCCAAGTCCCGGAGTGGATTATGGACAATTGCATCCAGTGTAACCAGTGCGCCATGGTCTGTCCCCACGCCACCATCCGACCGGCGCTTTTGACTGAAGAAGAATTGGGAAAAGCGCCTGAGGGCTTCGAGGCCAAAAAGGCTGTCGGCAAGGATCTGAAAGATTATTATTTTCGTATTCAGGTTGACGCCCTTGATTGTTATGGATGCGGTAATTGCGCAGATATCTGTCCGTCCAAAAAGAAGGCCCTGGTCATGAAGCCGCTCGAAACCCAGGTAGAAAAGCAGGTCCCCCTGTGGGACTACTTCGAAGAGCTGCCGGTGCGCGACAATCTTGTCGGTCGCCATACGGTCAAAGGCAGCCAGTTCTGTCAGCCGCTACTGGAGTTCTCGGGCGCCTGTGCCGGTTGCGGGGAGACGCCCTATGCAAAATTGATTACCCAACTTTTCGGTGAACGCATGCTCATTGGAAACGCCACCGGGTGTAGTTCCATCTGGGGCGGTTCGGCGCCGGCCATACCTTATTGTGTCGACAAGGATGGATTCGGTCCGACCTGGGGCAATTCACTGTTTGAGGATTCTGCAGAATTCACCTACGGCATGTTATTGGGTGCCTTCCAGCAACGAAACAAACTGGCAGATCTGATGCGGGAAGCACTGGAAACGGACATACCACAGGAGATTAAAGATGCCATGTCCGGTTGGCTGGACAACATGAAAGATCCTGCAGGTTCCCGCAAATACGGCGACCGATTAAAGGCGCTTTTACCAGCCCAAAAGGATAATGCGCTTCTGGCAAAAATCGCTGATAAATCCAAATTGTTCACCAAAAAATCATTCTGGATATTCGCCGGTGACGGGGCTGCTTACGATATCGGGTATGGCGGGGTTGATCATGTCCTGGCCACCAACGAGGACATCAACATGTTCATCATGGATACCG
>JASFFJ010000336.1:0-8396 GCA_050124355.1 Desulfobacterales bacterium
GAAAAAACTCATGTCAGCCTGTGGTTTTGTCAGCAAGGGCGGAGGTGGCGAAACCGTATCATCGTCAGCCGGTTCATCCTGCAGCGGTTGTGCGACCACCAACTGCACCGGATGCAGTCACGGATGAAAGAACCCATTAAAATCGGAACCAGGGCCAGCAAGCTTGCGCTGTGGCAGGCCAACTGGGTCAAATCGGCCTTGATCAAAGCCCATCCCAAACACTCCATCGAACTGGTCACCATCAAAACCAAAGGTGACAAAATCCTTGATGTGCCGCTGGCCAAGGTTGGCGGCAAGGGCCTTTTTGTTAAAGAAATCGAGCAGGCCCTTCTGGACAGCCGGATTGATATTGCCGTGCACAGTATGAAGGACATGCCGGCTAAAATCCCGGACGGTCTTTGCATCGGTGCTGTCCCTGTAAGGGAAGATCCAGCGGATGTTCTGATCTCAAAGAACGGCATTTATTTCTCGAAACTGAAGCAGGGCAGTACCATCGGGACCAGTAGTCTGCGCCGTGGTGCCCAAATTCGTCATCGGCGGCCGGATATAAATATCGTGCCGCTGAGGGGCAATGTGGAAACCCGCTTGAAAAAGCTGCAAACTGACAATATCGAGGCCGTTGTTCTGGCTGCAGCCGGCATAAAACGTCTTAATCTATCGCATCGGATCACAGAGCACCTGAATTTCGATGTTTTACTTCCGGCAGTCGGACAGGGCGCCCTGAGCATCGAAATCCGACAAAATGATCCCTACATCCAGCCAATGATACAATCGCTGGATGATCAGAACACTCGTGCTATTGTAATGGGAGAACGTGCCTTTTTAAATCACCTGGGTGGCAGCTGCCAGGTACCCATCGCCGGCCATGGTCTAATTATTGACAACACTTTTCGTCTAACCGGTCTGGTTGCCGATCTCGATGGCTCGCGAATACTTAAGGCCACCTTGTCAGGACCCGCCGATTCAACAGAAACCACCGGAATCAGCCTCGCACAACAACTTTTAGATCAAGGCGCCGATAAAATTTTAGAACAATTGCAAACTATGGAATCTGCAAATAATGGCAGCTAATGTTTATCTGGTCGGTGCGGGTCCTGGGGACCCGGGTTTAATCACCATCAAAGGCAAGCAATGTATTGAAAATTCGGATGTCATCATCTATGACTATCTCGCCTCCCCGGCTCTCTTGAATTATAGTCATGCGAACGCAGAACTCATTTATGTCGGCAAAAAGGGCGGCGATCATACGCTTTCTCAGGATAAGATAAATGCCCTCATCGTAGAAAAAGCCAAGGCAGGTCTCAGAGTTTGCCGTTTAAAAGGTGGAGATCCGTTTATATTTGGACGGGGTGGAGAAGAAGCCGAAATTTTGGCTTCAAAGTCAATCCCTTTTGAAATTGTGCCGGGTGTGACATCCGCCATTGCTGCCGCCGCCTATGCAGGTATCCCCCTGACCCACCGTAAACTTACGGCCACTCTTGCGTTTATCACGGGTCATGAAGATCCCCACAAAAAAGAATCCAACATTGACTGGGGATCTCTGGCCAGGGGCATTGGAACGTTGGTGTTTTTCATGGGGATTAAAAACTTACCCGATATCACCCAGAAATTGATCGCCAACGGCAGATCACCGGACACTCCGGTGGCGCTGATTCGTTGGGGAACCACGCCCAGCCAGACAACCGTGACCGGAACACTTGACAGCATTGCCGAACAGGCAAAAAAGGTTGATTTAAAACCTCCGGCCATCATTGTGGTCGGTGAGGTCGTTCAACTAAGAAATACCCTAAAATGGTTTGAAAAACGCCCTCTGCTGGGCCGGCGCATCGTTGTCACCCGTGCCCGACAGCAGGCAAGTGATCTGGTAAGGCGGCTGTCCGATCTGGGCGCTGAGTGCCTCGAAGTTCCTACTATTGAAGTGATACCTGCCGGTGATCTCGCTCCAATGACAGATGCCGTTCAGAATCTATCCATCTATGATTGGATCATCTTTACCAGCGTCAATGGGGTCAAATTTTTCTTCGATCATCTGTTTGGCACGGACAAAGATATTCGGGCATTAAGCCATCTTAAGACGGCCGCCATTGGTCCAGCCACTGCTGCAAAAATGCTCGATTATGGACTGAAAAGCGACATCCTTCCGAAAAAGTACCGCGCAGAGGCCGTCGTCGATGCGTTTTGCAAAATATCGTTAGCGGGCAAGAAAATATTACTCCCCAGGGCCGCAGAAGCCAGACCGGTGTTGCCGTTGGAATTGCGTAAAATGGGTGCAAAGGTCGATGAAGTGAGCGCCTACCGTACCAAGAAGGTCAACGGAAACGCCAATCAACTCATCCATCGGCTCGAAGAAAAGACGATTGATATCGTAACATTCACCAGCTCCTCCACCGTTCAAAACTTTAAAGCGTTACTGCCTCCAGATCGCTTTAATCAGCTCCTCAAAGGGGTAACCATCGCGAGCATCGGCCCAATAACCACCGGGACGGCAATAGAATCGGGCTTTAACGTTGCGATCACTGCAAAATCATATACCATTCCCGGACTGTGCGATGCGATCGTAAAATATTACCACCATAAAGAGGTTTAATCCCAAAATTCATGGACTATAATTGCAATCGTTTGCCTATCCAGCCTACGACGCCGCCAAAATTTGATAATCATTGACCTTTCTACAGTTTCTGATATACATTGATCAGTTTAGTTGCGGATCGCCCTCACCCGTTTATCGCGGAACTGCGACAGAAAATTCATTTAAAAATATGTAAAGCATCTCCATACACCGCCCCGTAAAATTCAGGTGATTAGTATGAAGGAGTTCCTTAACAACCTGCCGGCCCTTGTAGACGAGATAAAGGATCTCAGAGATACGATCATCACTAACATCGTCTTAATCGGCCAGGTTCCTGCTCCAACATTTAAAGAAAAAAGACGCAGCAGTCTCTTCCAGGAACGTTTGGCTGAGTTTGGGGTCGATGAAGTGACCACCGACGGCTATCGCAATCCCATTGGAATCATTCGAGGAACCTCCCCGGAGAAACCGCCCATTTTCATTGCGGCTCACCTGGATACATTTTTTGAAAGGGACATCGTTCATAATTATACCATCAGGAAAAATACGATCACTGGGCCGGGCATCTTGGATAATTCCCTCGGGGTCGGGGTCCTGGTGTCGCTGCCGATTATATTTGAGCGACTGGGCCTGCGATTTGAATCGGATATAGTCCTGGCCGGTACTATCCAGTCCATCGGCAAAGGTAATTTACGCGGGATTCGGCATCTACTAAAAACCTGGCCAACCCCGATACGGTCCGCTATCTGCCTGGAGGGTGTCGAACTCGGCCGACTCAACTATTTCTCGGATGGAATGATCCGGGGGGAGATCGTTTGCAGTATCCCTGAGGAAAAAGGCGTGATGTATAAATTCACCCCCAATGCGATATTGATACTCAATGAAGTCATCAACGAAATCTTGAACCTACGTCTTTCCCAGAGACCGCGGGCTCGTATCGTCATCGGTAAAATCAACGGGGGTGCCAACCACGGAAAAATTGCTTATGATGCCACCTTGGGATTTGAGATACGAAGCGATTCTTATAAAATGGTTAAATCCATCTATAGTGACCTCAAAGATATTGTCGATGGCATCGCCCATGAAAATGAGGTCGGCCTGGATATGAAAACTATCAGTAATTTGAAGGCCGCCAGGTTAAAATTCAACCATCCTCTGGTAAAGAATACGGTCGAGGTCCTGAAAACGCTGGGTATTAAACCGGTCAGCAAGTCAACCGAGTCGGCGTCGTCAATCTTTCTGGCACGCAAAATACCGACGGTCACCCTGGGAATTACCCATGGTGAAAATGCCTATACCAATAACGCCACCATGGAAATTGAGCCCATGTTCAAAGGGATTGCTCAGGTGCTAGGCGTGCTAAACGCCATCGACAGTGGGATTTGCGATGGATAAAAACTGGCTCAAAGAAAATACATTTCACTATTCCGAATTCGGGGATCTTTCCCTGTTGGTCGAGGAAAAGCAGAAAAAAAATCTAAAAATTTCATTGTGTCTGCCAACCCTGAATGAAGAAAAAACCATCGCAAAAGAAATCATCATCATGAAGTCCGAGCTCATGACCCGCTTTCCACTGGTGGACGAGCTTGTTGTTATCGACTCGGGGTCAACCGACAACACCGTGGAAATTGCCAAGTCCTTCGGTGCCGATGTCCATGACGCCGACGAGATTCTTCCCGATCTTGAAAAGTTTAAGGGGAAAGGTGAAAATCTATGGAAAGCCCTATATATTACAACCGGTGATATCATTGTTTACATCGATGCAGATATTAAAAATATCCATCACCGGTTTGCATTTGGTCTAATTGGTCCGCTGCTCAGATATGACAAAATCAAATACGTCAAGGCTTTTTACGACAGGCCGATCTCCATAGGTAAGAACAGGATCAGGCCCACCGGAGGGGGTAGGGTCACAGAATTGGTGATCCGACCGTTGTTTTCCCTTTTTTTCCCGGAACTCACCCAATTCCTTCAGCCCCTTTCGGGCGAATATGCCGGTTATCGGGAAATTTTTGAAAAAATCCCTTTCCCCATCGGATACGGCGTAGAAACCAGCATGATCCTCGATATTTACGAAAAATGGGGTTTGGAGGTCATGGCCCAGGTGGATCTGGATCGCCGGATTCACCGTAATCAGGACACCAAAGCTTTGGGGAGAATGGCCTTCGCCATTTTGAAAACCTTTATGAATCGTCAGAAAAAATTGGGTTTAATTGAATTAAAAAGCCAGCTTTTCGATGAAATCATCCAGTATAATCTGGTCGAGAACCAATACCAGCCGGACATTTTAAAAATTGCAGGCCTCGAAAGGCCGCCTATGATTGAAATTCCGCAGTATTGCGAAAAATTTAATCCTAATATAAACTGACTGCGATCATCAAATCTTCCCCGGACAGGATAACCAATAATGGCAGAATTGAAACTAATCGATCCCTACAATCGTCATTTGAATTATCTGCGCATATCCATCACCGACCGGTGCAATCTGAAATGCATCTATTGCGTTCCCCGTCATCTAATTCCACGGCTTTCACACGCTGATATCCTAACCTATGAAGAAATTCTGCGATTGGTGCGAATCGGTATAAAACTGGGAATCTCAAAAATTCGGGTGACCGGTGGAGAACCTTTGGTTAGGAAAGGTGTGTACGGTTTTTTGGCCGATTTAAGCAGCCTAGATGGCTTGGCGGACTTGTCTCTCACCACCAATGGTGTCTCTTTAAAAGCCAACCTGAAAAAGATTAAAGCGGCCGGTATCAAAAGAATAAATATTAGCCTGGATACGCTGAACCGAGCCAAATTTGAGCGCATAACCGGTTTTAATCTGTTTGATCAGGTTTGGCAGGGCATCGAAATGGCGTTGGAAATGGGATTTCATCCCATCAAGCTGAATATTGTTGCCCTAAACGGAACCAATGATGATGAGCTAACAGACATGGCACGTTTGTCGTTTGATTACCCGTTGCATATTCGCTTTATCGAATACATGCCCATTGGAGAATCGCAAATAGGCAACGGTCCTCTTCTACTGGCGCCTGAAATAAAAAAACGCATCAGTGTGCTGGGCAGCCTCATCCCCGTAACCAATGCAATCGACGATGGTCCTGCCCAACGCTATCACTTTGAGGGTGCTGCCGGTGAAATCGGCTTCATCCATGCCTTGAGCCATCATTTCTGCGACAGATGCAATCGGCTCAGACTAACTGCACGCGGCCGACTCAGGCCATGCCTGTTATCCGATCATCATGAGGATGTTAAGGCGGTTATGAGATCCGGTGGGACAGACGAAGAACTGATGGAAGTTTTTTTCAAGGCCGTTCGGCACAAACCATCCGATCATAACCTGGCTATTCAAAACCCAACCAGGATCTGCGGCCAGATGAGCTCCATTGGCGGCTAAAAAGGAGTTAAACAATTTAAGATGGGGTAAGAGTTCACCGCAGAGACGCAGAGGACGCAGAGGAAAATTTTTTATTGCTTCCCTTTGCGTCCTCTGCGTCTCTGCGGTGAAATATTAAAGATAGGAGATTCAATAAATGGAAATTAAAATTGTCAAAATCGAAAATCCGGCCAACTTAAACCTGATTCTAGGCCAATCACATTTCATTAAAACGGTCGAAGATATCTATGAAGCCATGACCTCAACGGTTCCCATGGCAAAATTTGGCCTGGCTTTCTGTGAAGCTTCGGATGTGTGTTTGGTGCGGCACACCGGCACGGACGAAGAAATGCGCGAGCTGGCCCAAAAAAATGCCTACACCCTTTCTGCCGGCCATAGTTTTATTATTTTCATGAAAGACATGTATCCCGTCAATGTTTTAAATGCCATTAAAAATGTGCCGGAAGTGTGTCACATATTTTGTGCAACCGCTAATCCCGTGGAAGTCATTATTGCTGAAACTGAACAGGGACGAGGTATTCTCGGCGTTATAGACGGCTTTTCGTCCAAGGGAATCGAGACCGAAACAGATATAAAGGCCCGCAAAGATTTGCTGCGAACCATTGGTTACAAGCAATAAGGCCGTCACCGCTCACGGGTTCAAAGGTTTGGCCCTCCAGGGTAGTTCTTGAAAGTGTTGATTTTGGCGTTCTGGGGTAACGGCGAATTGATAAAAAAGAGCTCAAACCTTACTCGACTTCAAAGTTGCGATCAAATATATCGGGATCATCAAAATGTTCGCGTCCGACCAGCTTAATGGCATGATGTCCGCGCTGACGCATGCTGCCGACATCGACAATGCCCATGGGAAAAAATATAAGCGGCTCGATGCGTTCGGTACCTTTGCCGATGCCTGCTGAATTAAAAATGCTTTCAAAAGACTGATCGTTGTGGGGCAGCATTTCGAGCTGTTTATAATCAGCTAATTGATAGGGCAAGAACCTGGCTGCCGTCATTGCATCATCCATATTGGCGACCTGGTGCCAACCCGATATGATTCTAAGCTTTAAATGCTTTTGCGGATAGGACGCCGGCAGTTGTCGGGGTACAAAGGCATCGATCCCATCAGGGGTAGGAATTACCTTCCCGATCTTCTTGACATTTGGAACAAAAAAATGATAGCAGCCGCAGTTGTTCATTATATCTACCATGAAAGGGACGCCGTCCATATCAATGGACACTCGCACGGTCAATCCGTCTAACGACCCTTTTTCAATCCAAGGTGATTCCCGCCCGTTTCTGGCGGAATACCAGAACGTATAATTAAGCTGCAATACCGGCAAGCCTTTCAACCGAGCATGGGATAAATAGCAATAGACCGTCGGTTTCGTAGGGTTGATAGCCACTTTATTATCCCGCCAAACGACTTCACCGATCTTATCATGGTCATCAGCGACATCCTGATATATTACCGGCGCAAACATTGTCAGCAATGTTTGCCGATCCGCAGCAGAAGGCCGCGGCACACGGAGGGGATTTTGGCTGGATCGATTTAAAATCAGACGCACGATACGGTCGGAATGGTCCGTAACCTGCGAAGGTTGGTAAGCAGTCAGTTCACCAAGGGTTTCAATTTGATCGATCGGGGCCAAATGAAGCCTTCTGAATCTTTCCTGCACCCTGTGGGTCACGATCGTTACCGGAATCAACGTCAGGGGATAAACCCCCAAAATCCGCATGGTAGTTGAATATTCGCTCGGATCGGTTACCGATTCCACTAAAATATCATAAAAATTCGCCTGACGCTGATCGTGAGTTAACAGTTTTTCCGAATAAAAAGCGGCTCTCTGCTCGAGCATTTGCCGACTGCGTGGTTCACCCAGTATACGGGCCAAATTTTGGAGGGCCTCGGTCGGCAGGTTGTGAATTTCTTTTTGCCGTGCCTCGAGATCTAATTGTTGCATCCATCGCACCCACTGCGTTTTGCGGGCATCGTTGGTCAACTCGTCTTTTAATCCGGTTAAAAACCGATTTGTGCGCAGATAAGGAAAGCCGCTGACTGCAAAAACGGAAGCATCCTGCACGCCGGTTTCTGCCACGCTATGATCGAGTAATCCAAAAAAACGGACGGCCTCAGACGGCCGTTGAAATCCGGCAACCTTCCGATTCATGCTGATTGCAGCACAGCCGATTAATAAAAGGATCGATAAAAAAAATACTGTATATAATCGGAAGTAGACTCGCATTTGGCAGCCCTATTTTATAGTCTTACAGGGGTTCAAGGTTCATTCTCGTCTCTGGACTGAATTCGGTTTGCGTATTTACGAGATAAGGGTCAGCTTCGTCCGTCCAAATTCAAAATGTAGAGCCAAATTTGCAGATACTTGGGGAAAGGAAAAATTCAGAGCGGACTTCGGTGCTTTAATTCCCTCTTTGTCCTTAACCCTG
>JASFFJ010000337.1:0-8366 GCA_050124355.1 Desulfobacterales bacterium
CCTTTCAGTTTTTACCGGTTCTGCGACCCGCTCCGGGATCGGTTGAACAGCATTGGGTTCGATGGAGTTTGAAGGGTTATCGTCGCTCACAATTAACCGGTTATTGAGACTCAATGTTTCAGCATCAGGGATCGGATCCTTAATGACAGGATTCGAATCTAAAAAAAATTCCGCTTTGACCTCTCTGACCTTTTGGGATGGTCCCAATTTAAGTCGCTCCAGCGGTAGGAATACCAGCAGGATGACGGCAGCTGCCCCGCCCATTGCAGTAAGGGCAATAGGGATTTTCCAGCGACGTGATTCTTCCGTAAACACCCGGCGGGCACACTTTCTCACCAGGAAGTAATTGGTCCTGGATCGGCTCAGGATAATCATGGACAAGATACTCTGGTGGCACAAATTAATTATTTTCCGAGGATATCCGCCGCTAATGCGAAAAATTGCCCATAACGCTGGATAGGTAAATAGATTCCGCTTTTGGGGGGAGTTGCTGGATTTCTCCAGCCGAAAGTTTATCATCTGTCGGGTATCGGAGAAACTCAAGGGTTTTAACAGGTGATAGAGATTGATGCGGTCAGCGAAATTGGGATATTTTCGAACTGTTTTTTCAAACTCACGTTGAGCAAAGATGACGATCTGCAGCAATTTGTATTCATTGGTTTCGTAATTCAAAAATTCCCGCAGGATCTCCAGACAAAACGGCGGGATTTTCTGCCCCTCATCTATTATGAGAACGATGTTTTTACCCTGGTCCACGCCTGCGCGAAACAAATGCTGTTTAATGTACTCCTTGATCTGCCCTTCGTGCCCCTTTGCCGGCGGCTTTTTGCCTGTCAGCAAATGGGCCACCGTCGTCAGAAATTCGGCAGCGTTCCGAAAATGTGGATCAAGGATAAGATGAGTCTCCGCTTCCTCTTTCTGGCCAAATCGGCGAATAAGCTGCCGGCACAGGGTCGTTTTTCCCGTGCCGACGTCACCGATGATAACATTCAACCCCCGACGAAGCAGCAATGAGAGTTCCAGTTTTTGAAGACAATCCAGATGCTGCCGGGAATGAAAAAAAAATTCGGGATCCGGGGAGTTTGAGAAAGGCTCTTTATTTAAGTCCAGAATACTGAAGTAATCCATTTGTCTTGCTTTAGCCCTAAAGTTTGCCCCCTGCCGATTTGGGTTTCAATATATGGGGTGTGATAAATATGAGCAATTCCTCTAGTTCATCGGCGCTGCTTTTGCGTTTAAACAGATATCCCAGCCCGGGAATATCTTCCAGAAAAGGTGTACCCGTTTTAAGGCGCCTCTCCGTTTCTTGGCTCAAACCGCCGATAACGATGGTCTGCCCGTCATTCTGAATGACATTGGTCTCGGCTTTTTTGGTGATGATCGTGGGATTGCCGAGCACGGTTCTGGTAAAATCCGCCTCTTCTTTTTTTACTTTTACATCCAATTTAAGAGTGTCCCCGTCAATGACGCTGGGGGTGACTTCCAACCTGAGTACCGCTTCTCGATACGTAACATTCACTTCTCCGTCTTCCACCGTTTGATAGGGAATATCCTCTCCACTTTCAATAAAGGCAGATTGGTTGTCCTGGGTGGTGATGGAGGGACTCGAGAGAATGTGAAGCTTTCCCTGATCCTGCAGAGCCGAGAGTTGGACGGATAAAAGAAATTCCCCCACCCGCGTATAGATGAGTCCGAGGGTCGCGGGATTAAAACTGCCTAAGGCCATGGCCGGAAGATCAACCACCGACCCCGAGGTAACATCGACTGTCTGGCCGATATCGCCGATACCGGTATCAAACTGGTTCCCGCCAACAATGATGTCTTTGTCGCCGCTTTTGCCTCTATAAGCACCTCCCCACTGGATGCCCAGCTCCCGGGCGACATCCTTGTTGGCCTCGACAATATAGGCTTCGATCAAAACCTGGGGCGTGGGACGGTCCAGTTTTTTAACCACCGCTAACATTCTGTCCATATCGCTTTTAATGGCCTGAATAATCAGGGAGTTCGTATGCTCATCCACCAGGATCGATCCGGTCGGGTTACCGTTTCGGTCAAGTGAAACAAATTGTTCAAGATTCAACTTGAGTTTTTCAGCCTCCGAAAACTTGACGGCCACAATTCTGGTTAAGGGAGGTTGAACGAGACGTAATTCTCGTTTGCGGGCCCTGGATAGAAGCTCGGCATCCATGTCTTCGGCGGTCATGATGCGAATGATGTTGCCCTTCCAGGCATAGTTCAATCCATGGGTTTGAAGAATACTTAAAAACACCTCATCCCAGGGCGCCTCGTGGATATTGATATTAGTATTACCGGTGACTTTTTCGTTGAGAATAATGTTCTGATCTGCAGCCCTGGCCAAGGCACGCAGCAGGACAGCCACATCAATGTTATTCATTTTCATACTGAGCTTGCGGTTGGGAAGCGGCCTCGGGACGTCGAGTTCCTCTTTTGCAGTCGGATCCGGCGAAACAATTTCAAAGGGTTCTTCATCAACCGGTGGGGGCTCAACCGGCGAATTGCCCTTTGCTTCTTCGGCCCTTATCCGCCATTGTTCATAAAAAGGGTCTTTGACATTTTTTAATTCCTTTTTCGGGGAACACCCTCCCACCCAGGCAATTAACAGTAATAGAAAAAGAAGACCGACACTTTTTGATAAACTCCGATAACTATCCATTTACCATTTTTCCTATTCAGTTTCTTCCATTGGAAGGGTCAATGTTTTCTTTGTTTTGCCCGACGGGGCAATGACGACACGGCTGGGAGAAATACTTCGAATAACAAACCCATCCGGCTCCAGGATGTCACCGGCCTCATATTCCATCCCGTTAATGATTGCCAATTTTTTTGCACCCATCCGCAAAAAACCGGTGTAAGTTGCCTCGGATGTCAACACAGGTTCTTGACGGTCCTCAACCTCCTCGGGTGGTTTAGGTTCGATCTGAATTAAAGGATCTTGTTTCCATTGGGTTTCAGCTTTGCGTAAAACGTAAGCTTGACTTTTTGATAGTCTCTTGGATGTTTTCTCAGCAACTTTGAGAATAAACGCCTTGAGGGCTTTTTGGTCATTGTCGCCAAATGCAGTAGCTGCCTGTTGCGGTGAAGACAGAAACCAGATGTAGATACCGTAAATAACTGCCACTAACGACAGACCAACCAGTATTTTTTCTCTCTTTGACATAAGTTTACTGCTGGGCCAGCCAGATCTTGAGCTTAAACTCCCTGGAGTTCTCGATCGCCCGGATCTGGATCTCTTCAATTCGTTCAAAAGAGGGGATATTTCCCAAATCCACCAAAAAATCACGAAATTTCTTAAAATCACCGGTCGCATGGATGCGTATCAGCAAGTACTTGTCGTTGTTTTCCAATATTTCGACATCAGTTTGAATATCGTGCAGTGTAAGCTCGCAGCGCCAGGCAGTTTCCAGCAAATGCTCCGAAATTTTGTGGATATCGCCACGGGCCAGCTTAACCCTTTTAGGTGCAGGTAACTTAGTTGCGTCTTTTGTCTTAACCTGTTTGAGCAGTTTGTCGAAAACAGGTTTGAGCATCCTCTGTTCATCCAGTCGGGCATTGAGTTTTTCGATATCTCCGTCCAATTCAGCTGACGTTTTCTGAGCCGGAATGATGATCAAGAGGACAAATATAACGATACCGATGCCGCATATTAGGAAATAAATCAGGCTCTGGGTGGGTAGTACTGATTTTATCTTTTTCATTAGATTATAAAAGCTTTAGTCGCGCCGTGAATCTCAACCCTTCCTTGTTCTCAAAACGCTCAAATGACTTCTTGCTGATGGAGGGTTGATCGAATATAGGTGAATTTCTGAGCTCCATTAAATAACCGGCCAGTGCAGACTCCAGGATCAAACGGTCGCCCTGCACAATCCCATCCAGTATCAAGGTACCCTTCTCCGTTGTCTCACCCTTGGCCGGTGCCTTCTCTTTTTTCACATGGGTATTGACTTGTGTCGATATGCTGAGTAATCGGACATTAACCGGTGTCAGATCCGTGAGTTCACTGATGACGGCGACGGGGAAATATTTTTCTCCGATTTCAGTAATCTTTTGAAAATTGGCCTGGGTGTCATCGACCAGGTTTACGATGAGGTTTTGGTCCACCCGCACCGAAAATTCGTCAAGCTGTTGCTGTATCTGCTGCAAATTGAATTCCCTGGCCTTTATCTGACGATCCTGCCAGAAGGAAATCCATACACAAATGGCCATCAACAAGAAAAAAACTGCAAATACACCACGGTTTATCCGCTGGCTGCTGATAACTTTCTGTTTATCTTTGTACGTGTATAAGAAGTTGGGGGTCAACTCGTTTCTGGAAAGCGCCATACCCATAGCCGGTACATAAGCGCTCCGCTCCGAGGCAGTTTGAGGGCTAGGCACCAATGAGAAAAAATTGGGATTTTCCGCAAAGGGATCCAACGTCTCAGTAGCGATGCCAAGTTCCTCCCCGATGTATGCCAATATTCGCGAGTGCGGGTCCACCCCACTGGAAATATAAATTTTCCCGACCCTTGCATTTTCATATTGCATCGCAAAATGTCGCAGCGTTCTTTCCACCTGCTTTACCAATCGCTCCAGGGCCGGAAGCACCATCTTAAACAAACGGTCTTCTTTAAGCAGACGCTGTCTTTCTTCCACCTCAGCTTTAGGGGCGCTGCGACTTTCCCCGAAAAACAACTGATGGGCTTGTGCCAACTCATTCTTTAGCTTTTTCTTTATGGCCAGTATCCTGGCACTGTCTTTCGTAGATGATCTCGCGACGGAAAGTTCGAACAATTTGCCTTCAATTTCTGTGCGCAGGGTCTCCAGCATGGTTTTCACCCCGGCCTTGATACCGCGTGAAAGCACAAGACTTCCTTCTGAAAAAATATCGATGCGTGACCAGTCCCGTCCGATATACAAACTGGAAACGTGTGATTCATCTGTTTTAATCCGACCTGTTCTCAAAAGGCTTTGGTAGGCAAATGGAACAATCGAAATACCTGTCAGGGGAAAACCGGTTTTGTTGAAAAGATCTTTGAGATCTTTTATTTCCGATTGGGGGGCGGTGTAAGCCATCACATCGATTTTAAGTTTGTCATCCTCCTCGACATCACCCAGGACTTCAAAATCGAAAATAACGTCCTTTTCGTTAAACGGTGAAATCTTTTGGTATGACCAATAAACGGAATTTGGGATTAGCTTGGGGGCGACTTTCGGTATCCGGATCAGACGTGTTTCGACGCTGGCTGACGGTGTGGTACACCAGATTTCAACATTTTTTGAATGCGCACAAAAGTTTGTCAGAATTGGCTTTAAAAATTGATGAAATTGGGGACTTTCGCGAGAAATTTCAGGGTCAAATGGAATTCTGGCAAACTCGAACATTTTAAATTTGCGGTCCGAGACGCGGTGAATCTTGATCATCTTAAGATCATCGTGTCCCAGATCGACCCCCACAGAAATAACTTTTCTAAAAGATACCGGAAAGCTAATCAGATTTTTTAGTCGATGACCGACAGCTCGCTGGGAGGCGGCAGTGGAGGGAGCGGGAGCCGGTTTATTCTCGTCGCGTATCAGGTCAAGTAGTCGTTCAGTTGACGATATTTCATCATGTTTCGCCAAATTCTATCTCCGTGCAGCTCAGGCGATACCAGGATAATAAAAAGTAATCAGAGACATCATTTAATATGAAAATGACCATCATTGATTGCCGGATAATAAACACTATATTAAATTACATAAACTGCTTGAAATGTCAATAAATAATGCTCATAGTCATCGAATCCTCATCGTGTGCAAAGGAGAATAAAGTTCAGCTCGGCAACGCTTTTAAATGACGATCTTAAATCTAAGAGGTTGCAATTTACAAACTTTTATGAAAAATAATAACGACTTTCAAATAATTAATAAAATTTATCAATTTTTGCAACCCAATATCCGGGATTCGGAGCCGCAATTCTCCCGGTTCAGTTGACAAGCCGGGGTATTTTCGGTATCAATACCAACATAACGCTATTGCATCCGTATGTGGATGGAGTGACCCGCGAAGATGAGCTTACGGAAGTTCACTAAGATAGGCATTTAATCAGCATGGAATCCACTATAATTGGTGTCAGTAATAACATCCGCAGAATAAAAGAACTGATCGGCCAGGTAGCGGATACAGGGTTGAATACGATCGTCTACGGCGAAACCGGCGTCGGCAAAGAGCTGGTGGTTCAGAATCTTTATCAGAAGTCCAATCGGGTCGGAAAGCCCTTTATTAAGGTCAACTGTGCTGCATTGCCGGATACACTTTTAGAAAGCGAAATGTTCGGCTACGAACAAGGTGCCTTTACCGGGGCCGAACGACGTAAACGAGGTAAGTTCGAACAGGCTAGCGGCGGGCTTTTGTTCTTGGATGAAATCGGTGATATGTCGCTTCCACTGCAGGCAAAGCTTCTACATGTTCTGCAAGGGGGCGATTTCAGCCCCCTGGGTTCTGAAAAAAATGTCAAGATGGCTGCCTGGATTATCACCGCTACCAATCGTGAACTTGAAGGCGACATGGAAGACGGCAAGTTCAGAGAAGACTTGTATTACCGCTTAAGCACGATCAAAATACACATTGAACCCCTACGCAGGAGGCCGGAAGACATACCACCTCTCATCGATCATTATGTAAAGGCCTATACTACCCAGTTCGTTGGCAAACAGCTGTCAACCCCGAGCCAGGAAGCCATTAAAAAGCTGGTCGCTTACCATTGGCCGGGGAATGTCCGCGAATTGCAAAATGTATTGAAGCGTTTCATGATTTTAGGTGACAGCCAAGATAGTCTTGATGATATGCTTATCGGAAACGGAGGCCGGTCGCAAGCAGCCGCTTTGTCGGCATCTGAAGGCCGGCTTAGCAGCCCTTTGGGTCTGTTGCAGTTTGACCCGAATGATCCGCCGGACCTCGCTTCGCTGTCTTTGAAAAAAATCAAAAAACAAGCGATTGTCCGGGTAGAAAAAGAAATCATTTCTTATGTTCTCGAAAAAACCGGTTGGAACCGTAGCAAAGCGACCAAAATTTTAAACATCAGCTATAAAACCTTGCTTTACAAGATTAAAAATTTAGGGATTGAACCTCCACAGGGCTCAAAGGAGTAACCTAGATTAAGCGGTTCAGGGTTCAACGTTCCGCGTTGAAAAAACCCGGACGGATCGTATCAAAGGGATCGAGTCTTTATCTGTTTTTAGATCTGTTTCACTCAATGGCGTATGACGGGTATCCCAGGATTTGATCATTTTTGGTAGCAGGACCCATCGGTTGGAACCTTTGAACCTTGAACCCTGAACTTGGAACCGATCAGTTTTGGTAAAAATATGTATTGAATTCTTGCTTTAACACTGATATGTCAATGTGCAGGCAATTCAAAAATGTTTTAAAGAAAGGTTTTATAGGAAATGATGGAAGGAACTGTCAAATGGTATAGTGAGAAAAAAGGGTATGGTTTTATCGAAACCGAAAACGATGGGGATGTCTTTATGCACAGTCGAAGCATTAAAGATCATGGTTTTTTTTTGTTACAGAAATCCGATAAAGTTACTTTCGAAATAAAAGAGACCCGTCACGGACGGCAGGCCGCCAATGTCCGAATCGTAAAATAACTTCTGTAGGGAAAATCCTAACGATAGTGACTTAATATAATTAGGCTTAGCTTACCAACAAATTTATCTATTAATGACGTACCGGTTTCTTTCTTGGGGGGGAAAATTCATTTGCCAAGGGGGCAATAACCTGAAGTTTGGAACCACGACATTTTTTTGGAAAGGAGATTGTCAGGATGGCAACAGGGACAGTGAAATGGTTCAGTGATCAAAAAGGTTTTGGGTTCATCGAGCAGGAAGATGGACCCGATGTATTCGTTCATCATACAGGCATCAATGCGTCCGGATTTAAATCGCTTAATGAGGGTGACCGGGTCACATTTGATATTGAGGAAGGGCAAAAGGGACCTGCCGCTACAAACGTTACCGTGGTATAGCGCTTCTCTGAAATCAAAAGGCACCAGGGCGGAAGTATGCAAAGTGCCTTTTTTATTTTGAGCTCGGATATGATGTTTTATACAATCGGGGAATGTGCCCATTTTGGTGTAACTCCTTGCCTTCTCCGATCTAATCTCTGTATTTAAACATATCCGTTAGCTGTTCGGCAGCAGTGTAGGGGTCAATTCTCCGTTTTTTGAGATCTTCCAGGATGACCTGATGGGCAGATGAGTCGCTGATAGATTTAAATATTTTATCAGCGGCCAACTCCATAACCCGTTTTTTGAAAAATAACAATTCCCATTTAATATTGTGTTCACTAAACCTCCCCGTATCAATTAAAAATCGGCGATGGCGCT
>JASFFJ010000338.1:0-8355 GCA_050124355.1 Desulfobacterales bacterium
GATTTATTACCAAAGCCATTTCACCTATTGCATAAGCACTCCTTAATTGTTCGGTGACATTTCATGATATTAATTCTTGTCAAGATTCTTAATTTCTACGTACTCAGCTAATTGTTTGAATTCTCATCGTATGTTATGGTTTTATTTATAATGCTCTTGCAAACGGTTAACATATTTTTTAATCTATCTGCTAATAGCACTTTACCGAGTAATTTTTTAATTTCCTTGCCAAATTTTGATTGGGAAAATGTCAATTGAACAGGAACAACTCGATCTAGCAATCGCCATTGCAAAATCATTTGGCGCGACGCGACTCATTCTTTTTGGCAGTGCCGCTAGCAAGCCAGATGAGGCCGGAGATCTGGATTTGGCCTGTGATGGTGTAACCGGTTGGAAGTTTTATGAGTTGGGCGCACGGCTAGAAGAGGAGTTAGAGGTACCCCTTGATCTCATTTCCCTGAATCCACCGACTCGCTTTACCCGTCTTATAGAACAAAAAGGAAAGGTGCTCGTTTGACGTTTGAGGAACTTGAGGAGGAAATTGCTGTCGAGCTTGAGGCAATAGATGCGACGGTTGACGAATTGTTATCGATACAGAGGGATGTGGCCGATAGAAAACCGACCGTTCGGGAGAAAACCGCAGCGGCTGCTTTTTTGGCACAGTTTTACAATGGTGTTGAGAACATTCTAAAACGTCTTAGCTATATACATTTAAATCCGATCCGAACAAGTCGATTTAAAGATGCTGATTATGCGAGGAAAGCAGATTATCTTAAAAAGTATCCATGGAGCACTTTTGCGGGATATTGTTATCTTAGAAAAAGAAACAAGAACATTGATTACGGCTGGTTTTTGAGCACTTACTTCGGTGAGGACACGGCCAAAGGTCGACGACAATGCCGGGAATATGTGTATCGTGCAATTGAAGGGGAGATTGAAAACCCATTTGAAGAGGTGGTTCATCAATCAATTTTAGGGACTCAGGATTTTGTCGACTGGGTGAGGCAGAAGCTACCACGCAGGAGACAGCGTGAGGTCCCATCGTTAACAAAATTGCAACAGCATATATCAGTTGAGCGTATTATCGAAGTAGTTGCGAAAGCTGGAAATGCAGAAGTTGACGATCTGCGAGATCGAAAAACAAAGCTTAAAGATTTAAGGCAGATGGCCATGGAGATAAGTTATCGCTACAGTAACTATAAGCAGAAGGAAATCGGTGCGATCTTTGGTGTAGATTATAGCACCGTCAGCCAGAACCGAGTTCGTCTGAAAGCTAAACTAAAATCAAGTCGAAAATTGAGGAAACAATTTCATCGACTCCTGGAACAAATCGATAAACTATCAAATACAAAGATCTGACTCCCTTATTTTGACCGCCAAATGTTTCTGTAATTCGAGTCCATTCATGCCGGGCATTCGCACATCGAGAACCAATAAACCTTCTTTCTGCTATTGGATCGCAAGAATCTCGAAGTTCGGGAATATTTATGGTCACATCCTGGCCAATCCAGTGACGATCGAAGGACTGCGTGAAAGCCGGGCAAATCATTTTGTTGCAGGAAAACCTGGTTTAAGAAACCATTGAACTATAATCTGGACACTTACTTTGAAAAATCGCTGTGCTGTTGACGAACAGATTGAGCACCTTGCTCGGTGGCTTCTCCCGGAATCGTAAGAAATAAAGCAGGCTTGCATCCCAAAGCCAAAATTTATAGATGGTTACAGATGTGCGGGCATGGTGCGATGATGAATAAAACTTAATTCAAATGACTTCAGATAATCGCTCTAAAGAATAAACGCCGGATAGTCCCTAATGCGGCGGATTTAATTTTACGAGCGACACTCCGATCTGATAGGATGGTGACGCCATCGGCGAGGCCTGGTGTTTCTTGCTGCCCTTTTTCCCCTGGACGTATCACCGCCGGGGAAAAGCCGGCGATGATTCACCGTATGCCGGATCAGGTCCGCGGTGCGGACTTGATCCTAATCATTTTCTGCAGTATATTTTGAAACTCGGCAATTAAAATAAACTGACCTGCCACTTGAGGGGGATATCTCAATAAATTTCCACCAAGCCCTTGACCCTGATTTCTATGTCACGGACCGGGTAAGGCAGACATGAAAGGCCCAAAAACATTGCCACACACCAAAAGAAATAATAACGGCCTGCCTGCATAAGGCTATGTCGGCACGAAGGCGGACAGGATCCAGAAGGGGGGACGCGAACCATGATAAAACGAATTCTAGTCGGCTTAGGCGGTACGCCGTTCACTAAGGTGGCTACCCGAAGGGCAACGGAACTGGGCGACCTGCACAATGCACAGCTCACCGGAGTCACCATTGTGGATACCAGCAAACTGTCCAATGTGGGGCCCGTGCCCGCCGGCGCCGGTATTTATGCCCAGCGGATGCGGGATAAAAGACTGCAAATCACCCATGAGGGCACCGAAGCGGCGATTGCCGCGTTCAAGGAATATTGCGGGAAGCAAAAGGTCGTCTGCCGACGCATCGAATACGAGCAAAAAGATACCTTTGCGGCTATGATTGCCGAAGCCCGATATAACGACCTGACTATCTTCGGCCTGCGCAGCATCTTCGACTACGGATTTACTTCCGATCCGGACAAGGCTATCGTCAAGCTGGTCACCCAAGGGGTCCGGCCCATCCTGGCCGTATCGGAAACCTACCGGCCCATCAAGAAGGTACTAATCGCTTACAGTGGCTCCATGGAATCCGCCAAGGCCATGCGTCATTATATCCACCTGAACCCGTGGCCGGAGGTGTCGCTTCACATTGTCCATTTCAAGGAGGGGGCCGAGCGGGAGCCCTTCTTGCTCAAGGATGCCGCGGATTTCTGCCAGGCGCACGGATTCGAGGTCCAAACCGATCTGGTGGACGGCACCGCACGTCAGGGCCTGCTTGAGTTTGCTCGTGAAAACGACGCTGATCTGATCGTCATGGGAAACAGTGTAAACACGACTCTGCTGCGTCGTCTGCTGGGCGATACGGTTCTGGAAATTATTAAAACCGCCGATCGGCCCCTGTTCCTCTCCCAGTAAAACCGACGATGGCCACCGCGCACCGGGGCCATTCCGGCACCGGCGTCAGCAAAGTCGGGCGCTTTTCGACAGCGTTGTCGCTGCTGCTCTTCGCCGGATGGTGCACGATCTGGCCGGCCGTGGTCCGGGTGTTCCAGGTCCAATGGCCCTGGATGCCAAGCCCCGATCTATACCTGCGGTTTCGCATTGACGGGTTGAACCTGCTGTTTTGCCTGATCATCACCAGTTGCAGATTTTTTCATGATTGGGGTATGGGATTCCAAATTCTTGCCCATACCCAAGTCAGACGCTGCCAATCCTGGGTTGTTTTCAGCCTTTGATCGTCAATTGGGGTGGGATGCGAATCGTTCAACTTGGCAACCTTGAATCGAAAAACATAATCGGGTTCCGAACCCATGCGCAAATCGGTCATGGCGACATACTCGCCCACGGTTGATAAGGCATAATACCCACCGGTGAACCATTTCAGTTTGAAAATTGGAGGGTGTTCTTCTTATTCACGATGAAAATTTCCTGACCTTTTGCGCCTGAGTTGCAGGTATGGATTCATAGGCTTCAACCAGGTTTTCGAATGCCACCCTGTACTGGCTGACCGCGGCCGCCAACCGTGGGATTCGTTCAGCTGCCAAACGGCTGTAGCGGATCAAAAGCTCACCTTGCAACTTTTGGCTTTTATAGGCTTTTAACAGAGAAAGGGTATCCAGCGCAAAGGCGATACGCCGGGTAGTATTATCTTCCGGTGGACGGTAGCGGTAGGTTTTCTTGATAAATTTGAAATAGTGCGTCGAAGGCGGCATGACGTCTAAGTAGTCTCCCATTAGTGTGAAAAGATTAACCCTGGCCTCCAACATGCTAAAAAGGGCAGGCTCCAATCCGGTAAATTTAGTGGTCACCGCCTGGATGATATGCGCGATCTCTTCGGGCAACGGCTCCTCTTCGTATGACCCCGGGGTATGGAAAAACCGGTTCATCACCGGCTTGTTATTTTTTTTAAATCCGCTTTTGGCGTACATTTCCTGAACATCTACCAGGTTAAGTGCATCTGTCTGAAAAATGCTCTGCATCTTCTCGGCCAGGAGGTCATTTAGGATCAGAAGCGGCGTCTTGTCAGTGTCGGCCAGAAGTTTTTCAATGCGGCCGCAGTCGCCGGCATAACAGGATTGCATAAAAGCCCTCATGAAGATTGGATCTTTGGTGCCGCTGCGAAAGCGCCAGGATTTTATGAAGCACATCCCTTTGTATATACCTACCATTCCTAATAGGATCAGGATGACAGCCAGGCTCATACCGCCCCGACCGATTTGGGTCAAGAGCCCGGATTGGGCCAAAAGGGAAAAGGCGACCACCAGCATGATCAAACCTGCAAAAATCGTGGCACCCATTGCTGTAAAACCATCCTGGGCGCAGAAGCGGCCCCCCCGGTTCATTCGAGAATGTTTTTTAAGGCTATGATGCATGCGTCATTTTTTTTTCCAACATCATCAGGTTGATAGGCAGCTGCTATTCGGGAGGCGGTAGAACCTTGAATTTGTTATTGTCCTTTTTTTCCATTTCGATCAAGTCCTCCCGGGCGGAAATCACTTCGCCATCCTTGGTGATCACGCGTTCATCATCCGTAATCAGCAATCCCAACTGCTGCATGACATCATTTTTATAGCGGTATTGATGTTCCATATGTCGACGCCTTAATTTGTAGTTGGCCACCATCCAAGTGATACTGAATATGATTCCGGCCACCAGAACAATACACAGGGCGATCATACCATATTTGACGACAACTTCACCGGCATTGAGGATGAATAATATGATGGCGTCCAGTTTGTAAGCCACAAGCGAGCCGATGAGCAGAACGAACATTAAAATCAGAAAAGGCACCTGGCGCATGTGATGCAGGTATATGTTCATCTTGAGCAGGTACGGCTTCTTCTCCATTTTGGCCGAGCTCAGATTTTGGTCATCATCGCTGCTGGCCTCTCTGCCGAAAAGGTAATTATTAAAGGCAAATATGAACACACCCAACAGAAAGGTCATGGCAATGGGAATGGTAAAGGCCACAAAAAAATAAAATTTCCAGGGAAAAGGTCCCTTTTCCGGACCCAGGGAGCCGAAAAAACTGATTAAAAAGATAAGAATCTCCACCCCAATGACAAAATACAAATAATTGACGAAGTAGGACTTGAGCTGCTCCTCGTCAAATAAGGAGGCAATACCCTTAAAACTGTTGCCCTTTTTATTGTTCATCCGACTATCCTTTACGTTTCGATTTAAAACCGCATCCATACCAGCAACCAGCATAGTAACTTCTGAACATCGACGCAGGGACATCTCCCTGTCAATACGATTTTTATTTCGTGTCTTTCAATAAGTTGAACACGCAGCTTTTGGTAATGAATTCAAGCGGCGCCGAGAAAATCTATCCTGTTAATTTTATTGAGAAAAATCTTGGGCAGCCCTGACTGTTGATTTATTGTGGATTTAAGCAAATTTGCAATAATTTCAAACAGAAGGCGTTCGGGGGAACATACCAGGATCGCCTCTCGATCGCAAGTCCGCATTTACTATCAAAGTAGAAGTGGTGTCCACCAACTGCCAATCGTCCGTCATATTGAAAATCATAGACCGATTTAAAAATTATTAAAACCCTCTTTACCACGAACGTCCGCTATCATGATCGCGGTGGCGGTGATTGCTTTGGTCACAGGGGACATTCATGGATCTGCAGGAAAAAGGGAAAATTAAAAAATGGAATTATCTGCCTTGAAGGAAAAAGCAAGCGGGCTGCTTTTTTTAAGACGGTAAATGAACGGGAGAAACTGTTGGGTGTGGTGGGTGCAATAGTGTTACGGCAGGTAAGTCTGAGCAAAGCCGCCGAAATCATGGGGATGGGAAAGAAAGTTTTTTTAAGTTGCTTGATACTATGAGGGTGGAATTTTCAATTTGTTACCATTTGCATAACCCGACTTAGTAAATTTAATCAACAACGTCCCCAATTTTTCCAATTTCGCTATTAAAATGGCTGAGGCTAATTATTATCAACAAAAAATATACTCGTTCGAATGCGATCAACGATCAAGTATTGATGATTTCGTTAGCCCAAAGGCGATCGAGAAAAATATGCCACGGAAGAATTTCGATTCCATCTTCGGTTCTTCTAGCATTTGTGTCCATGGATACCACAATATAACTGCGTGCCTGATACTCTTCTTTAAAAGCCCTGATACCCTTTAAATGTTTATTGGTAACCATTTCGGCGCCTTTTACTTCTATAGCGATTTCGTGATTTCCCAGCACGAAATCCACTTCGAAGCCGGAAGCAGTTTTCCAATAGGCAATCGGATAGTTTATCCCGGAGTAGCCGGAATGAGCAATTAATTCCATGTAGACCAGATGTTCAAACGCTCTGCCAAAGAGCTCGGAGCCGGTCTTTACTTTTCCGCGCCGCGTAAGATGGGCGACAATGCCGATATCGAAGAAAAAAAACTTTGGGGCACCAATCAAGCGTCGTTTAGCGCGCTTTCTAAAAGCCGGTAACATTCGGCCAATTAACGTGTCCTCGAGAATAAGAAAATATTCTTTTACCGTCGGCGCACTGACACCGCATTCAGAGGCAATGTTATTGTAATTGGTTAATTCGCCGTTTGTCAGGGCAGCAATCTGCAAAAACCTGCTGAAGGCTGGGATATTTCGTGTCAGCGCTTCGGCTGCAATTTCCTCTTTCAGATAATCCCCTATATAAGCCTGCAGCAGCAGTTGGTGGGGATTCGCGCTTTGATAATGTCGTGGCAGCAATCCGGTATTGAGTGCCTTTTCCAATGAAAAGTCCGGAACTTCCGGATAAACCAGGGGATGTAATTCGTAGCGTACTGCACGGCCTCCTAACAAATTACTACGACCTCGTTTGACCTTCCGGGCGCTGGAGCCGCATAATATAAAACGTAGCTTTCTATTTTCAATTAGCCAATGAATTTCATCCAGAAGGATTGGTATTTTCTGAACTTCGTCGACGATTATGGGCGATACTTGATTTTCGCCCTTAAGATCGATTGCCAAACATTCCTCCCTAATAAGACTCGGTTGCAGGAGAAGTCGTTGGTATTGGTCTGACAGCAATAGATCATACCGCTTGGCGTCAGGATAAATTGCGTTTAATAGGGTGCTTTTCCCTGTCTGTCTTGGTCCCCAGAGAAAACAGGTTTCCGATGTACTCAACGGTAAATTTAATATTCGCTTATACATGATAAAATAAATAACAGTTTTATATTAACATGTAAATATAAATTTAAAATTTTTATTGTCATACTATATTTGGCGGCCGATTATACCTCAAGCATTGTGTTAATGGATCTGAATATTACTGCCAACTTGGTGCTAAATGCTCACCTGGCGGCCTTGGCTATTGAGCATGTGTTCATTTTATGGTCATCCGACGGCTATAATGGAAGATTTCTCAACTGAAAATGGCTAAATCCAATTTCCTGATCGCTGCTTTAAAAAAATTTATGATATCATCCTTCCTTCTATAAGAAATCTTACCACCCAGTTTATATCCATATCCGCTCAGAACCTCAAATAATCAAATTTGTCCCGTTGCCTTGACAATGTTTTTAAGATGCATTGAAAATGGTTCCATAATGGTTTCATTCGGTATTTCTAAGGAGAAATTTTGTTATGCGAACAATAACCGTGAAAAATATACCTGATAATATTTACGAAGATCTTAAAAATAGTGCCAGCATTCATCGTCGCAGCATCAATAGCGAAGTCATTTTTTGCATCGAAAGGGCTGTACGCGGCCACCGTTTGGATCCGAAAGAGCAGTTCACCAGAGTTGAAGCCTTGCGAAATAAAATTGACGTTCCGCCCCTCACCGATGCGGTCCTGCATCAAGCTAAAGAAGAAGGCCGGCCGTGATTGTAGCGGACACGAATCTGATTGCCTATTTTTTTATCAAAGGTGATTTCACCGATCAGGCCGATGCGGTATTTCATAAAGATCCCGAATGGGCAGCACCACTTTTATGGAGAAGCAAATTTCGAAACGTTCTTTCACTTTACATTCGAAAAGGGTTTATTAATCTTGTTGAAGCGGTCGATTTGATGCAAGAGGCCGAACTTTTCATGAATGGTATGGAATTTCTTGTACCTTCGCTGAACATTCTAAAACTAACGGAAGAGTCAAAATGTTCGGCATACGATTGTGAATTCGTGATATTGGCTGAGCAGTTTGGTCTAAGGCTGGTAACTTCAGATTCTCTCCTTCTTAAAAAGTTTCCCGGCACAGCCGTGCATATGTCGGA
>JASFFJ010000339.1:0-8350 GCA_050124355.1 Desulfobacterales bacterium
CCTGTTTGGATGCATATTTTCTACCGATCAGCCGCTTGACGCCAAATACTGTACTTTCGGGGTTTGTGATTGCCTGCCGTTTAGCAATCTGGCCTACCAATCTCTCGCCACTCTCATTTATGGCAACGATTGATGGAGTTGTGCGACCACCTTCCGGATTCGTGATCACTTTTGCCTCTGTTCCCTCCATAACCGCCACACATGAGTTCGTGGTACCAAGATCGATTCCAATTACCTTTGACATGTTCCATTCCTCCTTAACTTAGTCCGGACGAGCCGGTTGAAGCAAATTATATATCCCGATTTATCGGGGAGTTGAATTTTCAATCATTTTTATCTGCTTTTTCACTGTCTTTTTCTTCTCTGGGCTTGGCAACCACCACCATAGAAGGCCGCAACAATCTGTCATGTATCATGTAGCCTTTTTGCATTTCGTTGATGACCGTATTTTTGGCATAATCATTGGTTTCTTCCTGCATAACCGCTTCGTGGTATGTCGGGTCAAACGGCTGACCCTTGGCATCGATGGGTTTTACATTAAATTTTTCAAAAACTTTCAATATTTCCCTGTGGGTCATTGCAAGCCCTTGTAACAGGTCTTTGTCGATGGCCTTGTGCCCGTTGGTCGAATTCATGGCCAATTCCAGGTTGTCAACAACGGAAAGCATTTCCTTTATAAGAGATTGGTTGGCAAATTTTCTGAACTCCTCTGATTCCCGGGAAGATCGTTTTTTGTAGTTTTCGAACTCGGCCGACAACCTTAAAAGACGGTCGTAATTCTCCTCAGCTTCCTTTTCTTTGGCCTCGAATTTGGCTTCCATCGCCTTTACCGGATCTTCTTCACCATTTATGATTTGCTCATCCGGCGCGGTCTGTTCCGGTTCGGCTTCCTCACTTTTAGCCTTTTTAGAATCGGTTTCAATTTTAATTGTCTTTTTTTCCGACATGCGACGATATCTACTCCCTTAGGTTTTGAGTTCTATTTATCGACCTGAAAAGTAAGACAAATTGAAACGTTGTCAAGGAGGTAATAACGGGGTATTGTAAAGGTAATGGGGTGTTTTTTTATCTTAGTCTGCACTGTTCTTCGCAAGGCGGGGCGAGATGGTTGTGCACCCACCGTCGAATCTTTTTGCAAACCTAAAATCATTGTACAGACCGGGATCGATCCACGACACGGACCGCATCATTTATCGCTGCTTCCTTCCGGACCTGACGAGGTTCATGACCGTCTGTTGCGTGGCGTCCGATCGAGATGATTTTAGAGTTTACAGCATAAGACCCTCTGGCGGGAATTCAGCCCCGCATTAAGCGGATTTCGGGTAAAGGGCACCGCTAGCTCCCCGCCTAGCACAACCAACAGTAAGAATACTCAATCATGGCCTTTTTGCAAGAAAAAAATGAAAAAATGAATAGCATTCCTATCGAAAAAAAGATCCTACACACCGTTCGACGCACCATCTCAGACCACCGGATGTATACCCGGGGAGACGCGGTACTATTGGCTGTCTCCGGAGGTCCCGATTCTGTTGCGCTTGCCCATGTTATGCTTAAACTGGCAGCGGAATTTTCCCTCCACCTGGCTATCGCCCACCTGAATCACGGCTTGCGCGGCGCAGATTCCGAGGGTGATGCTGAATTTGTAGTCGCTCTTGCGCATCAGCTGGATTTACCGATTTACACAGAAAAAAAAGACGTGCTTGCGTTTCAACGAAGCCGTCGCCTTTCGCTGGAAGAAGCGGGGCGAAGACTTCGTTATGATTTTTTTGAAGCAGTATCCTCCAAATATGGGTTCAACAAAATTGCCTTGGGACATCACAGCGATGACAATGCCGAGCTGGTCCTCATCAATCTGCTGCGCGGAAGCGGTCCTTTGGGACTTTCAGGCATCGCGCCGGTCAGAGGGGACAAGATCGTACGTCCCCTTATTCGGTTAAGACGCGCAGATATAATTAAATACCTCGATGAAAAAAAATTGTCTTTTGTAACCGACGCTTCCAACACCGACCCAGCGTTTATGCGAAACAAAATTCGACATCATTTAATTCCTGAGCTGCAAACTGCTTACAATCCAAGAATCACAGAAACCCTCAACCGGCTTGGGGAAATCATGCGGGCTGAAAACCAATGGTTCGATGACGCCCTGAAACCTGCCTTAAAAAAATGTGTCTCATCCAGGACAGACCAAAAAATCAATCTGGCCCTTCACAGTTTCAATCAACTGCCCAAGGCAGTCAAAAGGCGGGTGATTAGGCAGGCAATAAAAAGCGTGAAAAATGATTTGAGACGCATCTCCCTATTACACATAGACACTATCCTAAATCTAATCGAAAAGGACCGGGGTAGCGGCCGGCTGAATTTGCCCGACGGCGTCCTGGTGATGAGAAACACCGCCGAGGTAACCATCGAGAAAAGGAGTAATGGTAAAAAAGCACAGAATTGCAGGAAATTTCAGACATTTTCGACGGACTATCAGTATCCGATTCCTGCAACGGGGACCGTGTACATAAAAGAAGCCGAGGTTTCAATTAACCTTTGCGAAATCGATGTCCAAGATTTGCCCGAAATTAAAGAAACCGAAGCGAATGTTGCTTTTTTTGATCTGGATCGACTGAAGTTCCCGCTCCTTGTGCGCAACCTCCGACCGGGAGACCGGTTTTCCCCGCTGGGCGTAAACGGCACTCAAAAAGTAAAAAAATATTTTATCAATCATAAAATTCCTGCCGCACACCGCAGAATTTGCCCTCTATTGCTAAGTGACGGAAATATTATCTGGATTGCCGGTCATCGCATCGACAATGCTGTTAAAGTGAGCCGTCAGACCCGGCGAGTTCTCAAGGCAGAACTTTTGCTTGCTTAATATGTGATAATGATTACTATTTTGTATATTTGTGGCCAAACACGATGTCCCAGGACATTGAATGTTGATATTTCAGTCAAGATACGAGATACTAATGTAAAATATTGATCTTGTCGATCGAACATTGAAAAATCTAAGGAATACTTTAAATTATCAAAATATTGAATAGATAGAGCGTAGCCTCCGGCTCGTAGGGGTTGTAAGCCTACGCCTCGGAGAGCGACTTCCACAAATATTCAATCTTCAATAGTCAATTATTTTACAGCAGGAGGTAAACACATTTGAATCCGTTTTATAAAAATCTGGCGTTATGGCTGGTCATTACCCTGATGATGGTCATGCTTTACAACCTTTTCAGCCAGCAGCGGATGGCAGAAACCAGCATCAGCTATACCGAGTTTCTGAGTATGGTTGAAAATGAGCGTGTCGCCGAGGTGGTGATCCAAGGCCAGGAACTGTATGTCACGGATACCAATCGCAACCGTTTGAAAATATATGCGCCCCCGGACAACGATCTCATTAATATTCTCAGACAGAAAGGGGTTACCATCAGCGCTAAGCCGCCGGCGGAAAATCCCTGGTATATGTCCGTACTGGTGTCATGGTTTCCTATGCTGGTGCTGATCGGTGTCTGGATTTTTTTCATGCGCCAGATGCAGGCGGGTGGCGGCAAGGCACTTTCGTTCGGCAAAAGCCGTGCGCGCCTGTCCACCGACCAATCCGAAAAAGTCACCTTTGAAGACGTGGCCGGCATTGACGAAGCCAAAGAGGAGCTGGGAGAAATTGTCGAGTTTCTCCGGGACCCAAAAAAATTCACCCGTTTGGGCGGACGAATTCCTAAAGGCGTACTTTTGATGGGCCCCCCGGGTACCGGAAAAACACTTTTGGGCCGGGCGATTGCAGGAGAAGCCGGTGTTCCTTTTTTCAGCATCAGTGGCTCTGACTTTGTCGAGATGTTTGTTGGTGTCGGTGCCTCCCGAGTTCGCGACCTCTTCGTTCAGGGAAAGAAACATGCACCCTGTATTATTTTCATTGATGAAATCGATGCTGTCGGCCGTCATCGCGGTGCGGGTCTCGGGGGCGGGCATGATGAACGAGAACAGACCTTGAATCAGCTTCTGGTGGAAATGGATGGATTTGAATCCAATGAAGGCGTTATTCTGATATCAGCCACCAACCGGCCGGATGTCCTCGATCCGGCTCTTCTGCGCCCGGGTCGTTTTGATCGACAAGTAGTTGTATCCATGCCGGACATTAAAGGGCGAGAAATGATTCTGAAGGTACACATGAAAAAAACCCCCATCGGCCCCGATGTAAATCCCTTGGTTCTGGCCAAGGGGACGCCGGGTTTTTCCGGAGCCGATCTGGAAAATCTGGTCAATGAAGCGGCCTTGCTGGCCGCAAAACGGGAAAAAGAAAAAATTGAAATGGTGGACTTTGAAGAATCCAAGGACAAGGTCTACATGGGACTGGAACGAAAGTCGAAAGTGATTAAGGAAGAAGACCGCAAGGTGACAGCCTATCATGAAGGGGGTCACGCCCTGGTTGCCCGCTTCTTACCCGAAACCGATGCAGTCAACAAGATAACCATCGTACCCAGAGGGCGTGCTGCTGGCGTTACCTGGTTTTTACCCGAAGAACGCGATTTCAAATTCAAAGATCAGCTTGAAAGCGAGTTGGCGGTAGCATTTGGCGGCCGGGCTGCCGAAGATATTATCTTCAACCGGATCAGCACCGGTGCCTCCAATGATATAAAGCAGGCCACGGGCATGGCGCAGCAAATGATAAGGACCTGGGGTATGAGCGAAGTTCTGGGCCCCTTGTCATATGCCAAAGGTGAAGAACAGGTGTTTCTCGGCCGGGAAATCGCCCAGCATAGGGATTATTCGGAAGCCACTGCTCAAAAGATCGACGAAGAGGTCAACAAGTTGATCAAAGATGCCTATCAACGCGCAACGGATGTATTGAACGAAAATGTGGATATCCTTCATAAATTAGCGGAATTGCTGCTTGAAAAAGAAACCGTCCTGGGCAAAGAATTGGACGAACTGATTCAGTCCTTAAGGCCCGGCATTGAACTCCCTTCAAAAAGCTTAGATGATAGCGAGCCGGAACCCCAGCCAACTTCCGAAACGAGTTGATCAGATATCGTTGATTCAGTCATCCTATTCAACGAAGTCTGTATTAACGGAATTAACGCCATTTTTCAGCAATGGGAAATTGATTCTGGGTTTGATGAATCCCCGAAAAATATATCATTTTTCATGGCGGGACGACACCTTGGAGCTTGGTCGCCGGACCTGCGTTATGGGAGTGGTCAACGTAACGCCGGATTCTTTTTCCGACGGCGGAAGATTTTATGATCACAACGCGGCCGTGTCTCAAGGGGAGAAGCTGGCAGCCGAGGGGGCGGCCGTCATCGACATTGGTGGGGAATCTACGCGACCGTTTTCAGAACCGATAGCCGTTGAAGAAGAAATTCGTCGGGTAGTTCCGGTGATCGAACGACTGGCAGAACGGATCTCGGTGCCGATCTCCATCGATACTACCAAGGCAGAAGTTGCCCGCCGTGCGCTGGAAGCCGGCGCTTCAATCATTAACGATGTGTCGGCCCTGCGCGTTGACCCCGCTATCGCAATGTTGGCGGCAGAATCCGGCACCCCGCTGATCCTGATGCACATGCTGGGTGAACCCAAATCCATGCAGGTCCGACCGCGCTATGAAAACCTACTAGAGGAAATTCTCACATTTCTGGAAGATGCCGTTGAAAAGGCTGAAAATCAGGGCGTTTCCCGTGCAAAGATAATTGTCGATCCCGGAATCGGATTCGGTAAGACGATTTCACACAATTTGCTTCTAATAAAACATCTTCAAACCTTTACGCGTCTGGACCTACCCATTCTGATTGGAACTTCACGCAAAGCCTTTATTCGCAAAATCCTTAAGGACCCGCATGCACAGGATATCCGACCCGATCTGGCCATTGTGGAAAACGGCACCCAGGCCACTGTGGCAGCCGCGATATTGAACGGTGCCCATATCGTCCGGGTTCATAATGTGTCAAATACCATAGCAACGGTCAAAATTCTGGATGCATTGATGAATGTGAAAGACAGTGAGGGCTTGGGGTAAAAGGCGCAGGGCATAGGGTGAAGGGCAAATGGCAGTGGTCGGATGAGGGCACTAAAATTTAAAATCCCAATACCCAAATTCCAACTAATATTCAAATTCGAAAAAACAATTTAGGCTTATGACTTAATCCATTTGCAACGCTTTTTCCAGCTTTGTAATCTCCGCTTCGATGGTTTGTTTTTCGGTCTTGCTCAAGATCTTTTCGTTCAGCCGTTTCTTTAATGCCAGCAACTGCATTTCTTCACGATATTCGTTGCAAGTATATGTTTTTTTCGGCGGCATTCTGGATACTATTTAATTGGAATCCATTCCTCAGATTTTAGGTTACCCTAGACCTCATTGAATAGTTTACTGGTTGAATGGTTGATTAGGGAAAAGAAGTTGATTGAGTTGATTAGGTTGAATAGTTGATTAAGTAAATGGAAGAATCAACATACTCAATCAACTTAATAAACTCACTCAACCAATCAACGATATCTGTACTGTATTTATGAATCGATACATTTAGTTGCGGCCGGTCTCTTTGAGAGTTTCTCTGTATACATTGTAAAATAGCTGGTTATCCGTGATTCCACGACTCAGGATCTTGCCGACATCTTCAATGTTTTTGATGTTGACAACTAAATTGACACTGTCGTGAAAGGCCATCATGTTGTCCATGGTGCGATACCTGTTGGAAATCATGGCAACAAAAATATTTCGACGGACTGACATGGTTAACCGCTCAAGATAGATCAGTACCCCGTTGGCGTCCGGGTTATTTGTGTCAAAGCTCTCATTGACGACGATAAGATCATAGGCATGGTACCGCAATCGTTTGAGTGCGTCCCGTGCATTTTCCGCAACCGTGATCCGATAGTCCATCAGATTCAGGGCGCCTTCGATGGTTTGCCTGGCATGGGGATTTTGTTCGCATAAAAGGGCCGTTAGACCATCCTCTTCCATAAAATCAAATGGCTTCTCGGCAAAGTCAAAGTCTTGGCTCTGGTCTGATACTAGATCGGCAACCACGCTCCCGGCGGATTTTTTTGTAGGATCCAGGGGAATCCGCGTTTTGCATTTGGGACAGGGGATAGCAGAAACCCGTCCGCGCGGTATCTTTTCATCAGGGATTCGAAACTTAGCTGAACAGCTATTGCATGTGATGTCCATAGTTACCTTTTCTTAAATCGCTTTGTTGTAAGCGCTATCAAGTTCAAGTTTTTCAATATCGGTCGTGGTTTCCCCGCGCGCACTTTTTACGGAATCAATACCGCGGCCGACGATCCCTCTCTGGGAAGCAAAAGCCATGGCGGTTTCCTGGGTGATTTGGCCCTCCTCATACAATCCTACGAGGTGCCGGTCAAAAGTCACCATGCCGAAAGCTTGACTGGCCTCCATAATGTCGTAAAAAGTTTTTCCATCGGATTCTCCATTCAGCACTGTATCCTGGACCCTCAGATTCGTTCCCATTATCTCAAAGGTGGCAACCCGTCCGCCACCGATTTTCGGCAGTAAGCGCTGGCACACAACCCAGCGTATCGCGTCTGCAAGGCGAATCCGTATTTGACGCTCGTCTTCATTGGGGAACATACCGATAATGCGGTTGACGGTGGAGCCGGCATCAACCGTATGCAGCGTGGTCAACACCAGATGGCCGGTTTCGGCTGCACTGAGACCGATCTCCACTGTCTCTCTGTCACGCATTTCGCCAACGAGTATAACCTTAGGGGCCTGGCGCAAAGCAGCCCGCAAGCCGCTGGCATAGGTATCATAGTCGAGTCCGAGTTCACGCTGATTAAAGGTGGATTTTTTATGGGGGTGCTGGTATTCCACCGGGTCTTCAAGCGTGATGACATGTACGGATTTTGATTCATTGATTTGATCCAGTATGGCCGCCAGGGTTGTCGTCTTTCCGGAACCCGTGGCGCCGGTGACACATACCAAGCCGTTTTTTTCTTTGGCAATTTCGTACATGGTTTTGGGCAGATTACGTTCCTCGATCGTCGGTATTTTTGACTCGAGTTTTCGCAAAACAATGGAAAGGTTTCCGCCCTGGGAAAAGATGTTTACTCTGAAGCGTGCCTTGCCGGGTAAACCGTATGACAAGTCGCAGGATCCCTCAGTAAGAAGCGTTTTCGTCAAACGACGGTCCTGGTTGATTAGGTTCAGGGCCAGAATTTCGGTTTGAAACGGTGACAGTGTTTTAAAGGCTGGTTTGATGTCGACCGGAATTAGCTCTCCGGCACTTTCAACCTGCATGGGCTTTCCCACCGTAAAATTCAGATCGGAAACATCCCGATGATAGTCCAGCATTTTTACCAAAATATGATCTATTTCCTGTTTTTTCATATCACAAATTTATCCTTCCTCTTGCAG